>JAVEVZ010000142.1:0-2551 GCA_034004805.1 Spongiibacteraceae bacterium
ACGCGGGAGCTTATTCAGCAGCTGGAGCACGCATCACCCGCCGAGGCCGCCGAACGCCTGGGCCAACTGTCCGTCGAAGAGCGCGGGGCGGTGCTCCGTGGGCTTCCCTCCGAAACAGCCATCCGTATCGCCGCGCAGCTGCCGGATACCGCGACTCGTGGCACCGATCACAGGCTCCACAATGAAAGCGTGATCAGTTCCGTCACCGGCACCGTGCGCGACCTGATGACGCCGACCAGCGGCATCATGGATGCCCAGCGCACCGTCGCCGAGGCGGTGGCGTTTCTGGTACAGAACAGCGAGGTTTCCGAGATCACCTATATCTATGTCGTCGACCACCACAAGCTGGTGGGCGTGGTGGTGATGCGGGATCTGATCCTCGCCCGTCCCGGCCAGCAGCTGGCTGAAATCATGGTCAGACAGCCCTTCGCGTTCAGCCCTGATACAGAAATCGGCGAAGCGGTACAGGCCGCGCTGACTCGTCACTATCCGGTCTATCCGGTGGTGGACGCGCACAACCATTTGCTGGGTGTCGTGCGCGGCTGGATGCTGTTTGAACGCGTGGCCGCAGAGATTTCCGCACAGGCTGGCAGCCAGGTCGGCCTGACCCGCGAAGAGAAACTCAACACGCCGATATTCGAAGCCTTCAAACTGCGCCACCCCTGGCTGCAGGTCAATCTGCTGACCGCGTTTATGGCCGCATTTGTCGTCAGCATGTTCGAAGACACCATCACCCGCGTCGTGGTGCTGGCGGCCTTTCTCCCGGTACTGGCCGGCCAGAGCGGCAACACGGGCTGCCAGGCACTGGCGATCACCCTGCGCGGCATGACCCTAGGTCAGTTCAAAAGCTTTCCGCTGTCCCGTTTGCTGCGCAAGGAAATCCTGCTGGGCGTGTTGAACGGCATCGGCGCCGGCCTCGTCGCCGCCGTCGCCATGTGGGCCTACGCCACATACACCGGCGCCGCACAGCCCATCATGCTGGGCGCCGTGATATTGCTGGCCATGGTCTTTGCCTGTGTCGGCAGCGGCATATTCGGGGTGATGGTGCCGGTGACCCTGCGCCGCTTTGGCGCCGACCCGGCAATGGCCAGCAGCATATTCCTGACCACTTTCACCGATATTCTGGGCATGGGCCTGATGCTGCTTCTGGCCACCAGCCTGCTGCTATAAGCAGTATTTTCAGTGGTCCAGCAGGCGCCACTGATCGCTGGCGGCCCTCGTCTGTGTCAACAATCGATTCACTACCGATAGCCAGCGCGCGCTGCAATGTCCGACATAGCGCGGTCTAAACCGCAGAGTCATGCCATCCGCGATGCCTGGTGGCCAGCGCTTCGGGCTATCCGCTACCGACGGACGGGGTGTCCTTATGTTGCCGGATCCGCTCGAACTGCAGTGGGCCCGACTCGGCGAAGGCTACACGGATGCTGACGTCAGACGTTAGCTGGCCGCGGTGACACCGCAGGCAAGCGCACCAGAAACGCACTTAGCACGGCACCCAGCACCGCCAGCGCCACATCCTTTTCGGCGTCCCAGTTATCGCCCTGAGTGCCGAGGTAGGCTTCGCCCAGGTCGCCGCCGAACAACAGCGCGGCCTGCCACTCGATCAGTTCATAACAGGCCGAGAACGCCACCATGAATACGACTGGCACTATTCGGCGCCAAACCCCCGGCAAATGCAATTTCTGCGTGAGGAGCTCGGCGCCAAACGGCAGCCACAACAGTCCGTAACAAAAATGTACCAGGCGGTCGTAGTGGTTGCGTGAAAACCCGGCCACCTCGGTGAGCGAAAACCCGAACAGCGATTGCAGCCAGGCGTCGTAAGGCACCTCGGAATAGGTGTAGTGGGAGCCAATCGCGTGCAAGACCATGAACAAAAACACCGCGCTGTAGGCTGTTCTTGAGAAGGTCCAGCGCCGGGCGGCGAGCACCAGCAGCGGCACCACGATCAGCACCAGCACATTTTCCAGCAGCCAGTCGTCGCGGTATTTCGGCTTGATCGCCAGTGCCAGCCAGATCAGTGCATAGACGCCCAGCAGCAGCGCGGGGAAGGTCCGGTCCTGGCGGTGAGGGGCCATGCTGCGCTCCGACGCTGCGCAATACGCCCGGGTAGGATTGCCGTCTGCCATTGATGATCTCGCCAGGTTATTCGACCGTCGTCCGGACACGGGCTTTCAACTGCCCAGCCCCCCCATGCACAGGTACTTGATATCCAGGTAGTCGTCCAGGCCGTATCGGGAGCCCTCGCGGCCCTGGCCTGATTCCTTGACCCCGCCAAAGGGCGCCATCTCGTTGGAAATCATGCCCGCGTTGATACCGACGATGCCGTACTCCAGCGCCTCCGCGACGCGCCACACGCGGCCGATATCGCGGCCGTAGAAATACGCCGCCAGTCCGAACTCGGTGTCGTTGGCCAGCGCGATCGCCTCGGCTTCGGTGGTGAATTTGACCAGTGGTGCCACCGGGCCAAAAATTTCTTCGCGGAACACCCGCATGGTGTCAGTCACGCCGGTCAGGATGGTGGGCTGGACATAGGACGCGCCCAGTTCGGATT
>JAVEVZ010000142.1:2561-7818 GCA_034004805.1 Spongiibacteraceae bacterium
CGCCCGCCACCAGTGTCGCACCCTGGGCCACGGCCTCTTCGATCATTGTCACCACCGCGTCCGCCGCCGGCTCGTCGATCAACGGCCCCATGGTCACACCCGGCTCGCTGCCGTCGCCCAGTCTGATATCCTCGATGGCCTTCGCCAGTTTGCGGGTGAAGCGGTCGTAGATCTCGGCCTGCACCAGTACGCGGTTGGCGCAGACACAGGTCTGGCCCGCATTGCGGTATTTCGAGGCCAGGGCCCCCTCCACCGCCGCATCCAGATCCGCGTCGTCGAAGACGATAAACGGCGCGTTGCCGCCCAGTTCCATCGAGGTGCGCTTGACCGTATCCGCGCAGGCCGCCATCAGTTTCTTGCCCACCGCCGTGGAGCCGGTAAAGGTCAGCTTGCGCACCACGGGACTGCTGGTCATCGCCTCGCCGATCGCCGCGGTCTTGCCGCACACCATATTGATCACGCCCGCCGGAATGCCGGCGCGCTGTGCGAGTTCACCCAGTGCGAGGGCCGACAGCGGCGTGTTGCTGGCGGGTTTGCAGACGATGGTGCAGCCCGCCGCCAGCGCCGGTGCGATCTTGCGGGCCAGCATGGCGCAGGGAAAATTCCACGGCGTAATGGCGGCAACGACTCCCACCGGCTGCTTGATCACCACCAGTTTTTTGTCCGAGTCCGGCGCCGGTATGGTATCGCCGTAGACGCGCTTGGCTTCTTCGGCGAACCACTCGATATAACTGGCCCCGTAGGCGATTTCACCGGCGGCTTCCGCCAGCGGCTTGCCCTGCTCCGCCGTGAGGATACGGGCGAGGTCGTCCTGGTTGGCCATAATCAGATCAAACCAGTCGCGCAACAGGGCTGCGCGCGCCTTGGCGCTTTTGCGTCGCCAGGCGATAAAGGCCTCCGCCGCTGCGTCGATGGCGCGCCGGGTCTCAGCCGCGCCGGCGCGGGGCACCGTCACCAGGGTTGCACCGGTCGCCGGATTGCGTACCGCCAGCGTGTCGCCGTCGTCGGCATCCAGCCACCGGCCGTCGATCAGAATCTGCGTCTTAAGTAGAGCGGGATCGTTGAGCGTGAGGGACATGACGTCTGCTCCTGAAATGCTGGCAGGCCTTTGGCAAGCGCGTTATCGCCGCGCCTCAAGCGACAGCGATAACACTGCCGCGATGCCACGGGCGCAGCAAGGACCGGGCTTATGGGCATTTGCGCGCGCGCAGACGCTACTGTCAGTTGTCTGCGAGCGCCTTGGCACTGCAGCCCATAGCCTTGAACTCCTGGTCACGCCAATAGCGTGTGCGTTCGAACATCGCCTGATAGGTTTCACAACGCTCTGCATTGCTGCTGTACCGGGGGTCGGCTTTCAACTGCGCCTTCAAGCCGGCGATGGTCACGGTGTCATCGCTCATGCGCACACCGCCGTCCGCCTGCGTATCGAAAACGATAAACGGTTTGTCCTGCGGATTGTTCCAGGGCCGCCAGACCGGCAGATCACCTTGCAGGCCCTGGCCGGGGCGGCCGTCGCGGGCAAAGGCGGCCCAGTAACTCATCATACGGTGGGAAAGCCAGCGTGTTCCCTCGGCGTTGTCATCGCCAAAAACACCGGGTATGACCGAGGATTCGAAATCGCCGAACACAAAGGGAATATCAAGGCCGTGGGCCGCGCCCAGCAGTTCGGACAGATCGGCAAACATCGTTTTGCGCCCCTCATCCCAGTCGAAGCGGTAGGCCCACACCGCATCGCCCTGGGACGCGCTCAGGGTTTGCGCCAGCTCAGTGACCGCCGATGCCGTCCATTTGCCGGAACGGTAGTAGCTCTCGCGGGCAAAGCGCATGGGGTCCTTGACCGAGCGGAACAGCCAGAAGCGCGACTGCACCAGGCGCTCGTCACCCAGCAGAAAGGTTTTCATTTCATCGCGATTGGTGCCGGTAATCACCGGCACGACGTTGTAGCCAGCGGGATCGCGCAGAACCTGGAT
This sequence comes from Spongiibacteraceae bacterium, assembly GCA_034004805.1. Lineage (GTDB taxonomy): Bacteria > Pseudomonadota > Gammaproteobacteria > Pseudomonadales > CAMLJR01 > JAVEVZ01. Next base: position 4,532 of record JAVEVZ010000142.1, read on the forward strand.
AAAATCTTCCTCGGGAAACACCACGCCGTCGCGTATCAGCTGCGGCAGGCTGTACATTCCGAAGGTCCAGCCGGGATAGGCCTTGAGAATGTCGCCGGCGGGCAGGCTGCGCAACCAGTTGGCGAGCTGTTCCGGCGTGTTGCTGACATTGTGCGCATGGCTGGCCAGCAGCGCCTGGACGACACTGGCGCTGTTGCCGGGGTAGTCCGACTCCACGCCCTCCGCCTCCGCCCGGCTGACCGACTCGGTGAGCCCGCTCTGGATGATGGCGCCGTGAAACAGCCCCGCCGCCGGGCGCGTCACCAGCAGGCTGGCGACTTTGCGACCGCCCGCGGATTCGCCGATCACCGTGTCCCGCGTCGGGTCGCCGCCGAACGCGGCGATATTGCGCTTGACCCAGCGCAGCGCCTCGACCATGTCCAGCGTGCCGTAATTGCCCGAAGCATCCAACACCGCCCAGCGATCGTCGTCCAGATCGGCGCGCAGGGCGGGATGACTGAACCACCCAAACGCGCCCAGTCGGTAATTGATGGTCACCACCACCAAGTCCTGGGTGCCCGCCAGCGTGTCCGCGGGGTAACTGCCGGCATGGCCGATGGTGTTGCCGCCGCCGTGCAGCCACAGCATCACCGGGCGCGGCCGCTGATCGGTGAGCGCACTGCGCGGCGCCCAGATATTGAGGTACAGGCAGTCCTCGCTGCCGGTGGGTTTGTTCCAGCGCCACGGCATGCGCTCGGTCTGCCCATTGGCCAGTTGCATGCAATGGCTGCCAAATGCCGTGGCGGCGCGCTCGCCCTGCCAGGTCGGCGCCGGCCGCGGCGCACGCCAGCGCAGTTCGCCCACCGGCGGCTGGGCGTAGGGAATACCGAGCCAGGCATAGGTTGCGTGCTTATCCGCCATGCCCAGCAGCGTGCCTTCGACGGTCTGGACCCGGGCGGCGGGGTCTGTGTCCTCAGCGTGGGATTGAGCCGCTGACAGGCCGCATATAACGACGAGAATCGCGAGTATTTTTTTCATTATTGGCTCCCCTGGAAAGCAGCAAGTATGCCGGGCCCTTCGGGCCTGCACAAACCCCCGGGCAGGAGCGCAGGCGCGCCGAATCCCGAACTACAGGCCGAGCCGGTCCCGCAGGCTGTAATACCACGCGCCCAGCAGGGTGAAGGGCACGCGGAATGCGCGCCCGCCGGGAAACGGGTAGTGGGGCAAACCGGCGAAGACATCGAAGCGCTCCGCCTGCTGCCCCATCGCCTCCGCAATCAGGCGCCCCGCCAGGTGGCTGGTACAGACCCCGTGGCCGCTGTAGCCCTGGGCGTAATAGATGTTGTCTTCGAGACGCCCCAATTGCGGCAGCCGCGTGAGTGTCAACAAAAAATCCCCGCCCCAGCTGTAGTCGAAGCGCACGCCTTTGAGGCTGGGGAAGGTTTTCTCGAGCCTGGGCCGGATAAAGCGCTCGATACTGGCCGGGTCGCCGCCCCCGTAGGTCACGCCACTGCCGTAGAGCAGGCGGTGATCGGCGCTCATGCGATAGTAATCGAGGATGTAATTGCAGTCTTCGACGCAGTAGCCGGCCGGCAGCAGGCGCTGCCCCGCCGCCTCGCCCAGCACCTCGGTGGCGATCATCTGGGTGCCGCAGGGCATGGCCTTGCCCGTCAGCTCCGGCACCACTGAACCCAGATAGGCGTTGCCGGTAATCACCGCGAATTTCGCCCGCAACTGGCCGCTGGCCGTGTGCAACACCACGGTGTCACCGCGCGCCAGGCGGGTGACAGCGCTGTGCTCGTAGATGCGTCCGCCCAGGCGCTCCACTGCCGCCGCCTCCCCCAGCGCCAGATTCAACGGATGCACATGGCCGCTTCTGGGGTCCACCAGCCCCCCCGCATAGGCGTCGCAGTTGACCACCTCACGCAGCGCATCGCCCTCGCACAGTTCCATATGATCGTTGCCGTAGCGCGCCCACAGGGCCTGTTGCGCGCGCAGCTGCGCCAGCTGCCGGGGGGTATGGGCAACGAATGCCCCACCCTGCCGGTAATCGCAGGCGATGTCATAACGCGCGATGCGCTCGCGGATAATGTCGCCGCCCTCGAACATCATGCTGCCCAGCGCCCGCGCCGCGTCCTCGCCATAGGTTCGCTGGATCACATCGATATCGCGGCTGTAACTGTTGACCAGTTGTCCGCCATTGCGGCCCGAAGCGCCCCAACCCACCCGGACCGACTCCAGCACGGCGACCCTGAAGCCGCGCTCGGCCAGATGCAGCGCCGCAGACAGGCCGCTGTAGCCCGCGCCGAGCACCGCGACATCGGCCTCGACCACGCCCTGCAAAGGAGGCCGCGGCGGCTGCGGATGCGCGGATGCGGCGTAGTAGGAGGGGGCATGCGCGATGCGGCTCATGGGCGTGCTCGGCGACAATTCACGACAGGATAGTCGCCAGCATACCGGCGCGTCACCGGGCGTCGAGCAATCAGCATGCGCCGGCTGGCAAGGCAGCGGGCCCGGCGCGCTGGGTCAGCGTTATGCGCGCACGGCATAACCGCGATACATATAGCCTGCGATCTTCGGCCCTTTCGCCATGTACTCAGTGTGCAGCGCCTCAATTCGGAAGCCGCTGTCTTCTATATAGCGGTCCATGGGCCGGTTGATATTGCAACCGCCGGCGACCTTGCGCCACATCGGATTGATACGGTCCTGCCATTTCTGCACCCCGGCTTCGGGCGACCGGCCGTGTTCACAGAACAGCAAGCGGCCGGTGGGCTTCAACACCCGGTGCATCTGGCGCAACGCGGTGTGCCAGTCAGGAATGGTGCACAGCGTAAAGGTCAGCACCACCGTATCGATGGACTGGTTTGGCAGCGGAATCTGCTCGCCCGGCAGGTCCAGCCACTCCACCGGCACCGGCGAGCGCGCCAGATTCCTCCGGGCCTTTGCCCGCATACCCTCGGACGGCTCCAGCCCCCACACCCTGGTGACCTTGGCCGGATCGTAGAGCGACAGGTTCAATCCAGAGCCCATACCCACCTCCAACACCTCGCCGGTAGCCTGCGGCACCACCTGGCGGCGCTGGTCCATGATGTCCGACGAGCCACAGGCGCAGTTGATGACATGGGGCAGAACTTTGTCGGCGTAGAAACCCATGGCGCTCACCCTCGATAGCTTAGGCGCCGACTATACCACCGCCTTATTTGCCGTATCGCGCAAATTTCAAGCGCGCAGCGACTCCTCACCCGGCTAGCGCAAGGTGCGGCCAAGGCCGGTTATCCGTGGACGAAAAGACAATATATATAGGGGGG
>JAVEVZ010000143.1:0-7757 GCA_034004805.1 Spongiibacteraceae bacterium
CGGGCGCCGGCCGCGCCTTCTGTGCCGGGGCGGACCTGTCCGGCGGTGCCAAGGCCTTCGACACCTATGACGACCCGGACTTCAGCTCCTGCCCGCTGCCCATGCAGGCCTGGGAAGTGCGCAAGCCGGTAATTGCCGCGGTCAACGGCCACGCCGTCGGCGTCGGCCTGAGCCTGGCGGCCCAGGCCGATCTGCGGGTGTTTGCCGATGAGGGCAAATACGGGTTTTTGCAGAACCGGCGCGGGGTGGTGGCGGACTTCGGCATCGGCTATGTGCTGCCCCGTCTGATCGGCTTCGAGCGCGCCTTCGAGATGATCGTGGGCGCGGTGCGCATCTCCGGGCGCGAGGCCGGCGAGTGGGGCCTGGCGAGCCGCGTGGTGCCGGCCGCCGAGGTTCTGGCGACCGCCATGGCCGTGGCCCGGGACTGGGCCGAGAACTGCTCGCCGCTGGTTATGGCGCTGCACAAGCGCCTGCTGTGGCGCGGCCTGGACATGGACCGCGAGACCTTTATCCGCGAGGAGACCCGCGACCTGATCTACACCATGGGCCGCCCGGACGCCCTGGAGGGCGGACTGGCGTTCTTCGAGAAGCGCGCACCCCGGTGGACGTCCTCGGTGGCCGACGAGTGGCCGGAGGATCTCAAGCCGTGAAAATCGATGGCTCGTTGATGTTCGACCCGGTCCAGGTCGGCCCGCTGGCCCAGGCGCTGGAGGCGGCGGGTTTCGACGGCGCCTACACCTTTGACGGCCAGAGCGACGCGTTTATCGGCGCGGCGGTGGCGGCCACGGCGACCACGCGGCTGGAGATCATGACCTCCATCGCGGTGGCCTTCGCCCGCAACCCCATGAGCCTCGCCTACCTGGCCAACGACCTGCAGAACCTCAGCCAGGGCCGCTTTATTCTGGGCCTGGGTACCCAGGTCCAAGCCCATATCGAGCGCCGCTACAGCATGCCCTGGGGCCAGCCCGTGGCGCGCATGCGCGAGACGGTGGCGGCCATCCGCAGCATCTGGTCCAGCTGGCAGAGCGGTGAGCGGCTCGCCTTCGAGGGCGCGTTCTACCGCCACACGCTGATGAGCCCGACCTTCTCGCCGCCGCCCAGTGCCCATCCCCTGCCCCCCATCTACCTGGCGGCGGTGGGGCCCAAAATGACGGCGATGGCAGCGGAAGTGGCGGACGGGGTGTTTATTCATCCGTTCAATTCCGCGCAGTCCTTTGCCGAACTGACACTGCCTTCGCTGGAGGCCGGCCTGACCGCCGCGGGCCGGCCGCGCAGCGCGCTGACCCTGTCGGCCCAGGTCATTACCGCCACCGGACTCAGCGAGCAGCATTTCGAGCAGGCGGTGAACTCCGCCCGCACCCAGATCGCGTTTTACGGCTCGACGCCGGCCTACCTGCCGGTGCTCAAGGCCCACGGCTGGGAGGCGCTGCAGCCGCGCTGGCATGCGTGGATACGCGCCGGCGACTGGGGCGCCCTGGGCGCCTCGGTGGACGACGAAATGCTGCATACCTTCGCGGTGGTGGGTACGCCGGAGGCGGTGGGCCGCCAGATCGCACAGCGCTACGCGGGCAAGGTCGACCGCATCAGCCCGGTGGTCTACCAGCCCGACGCGCCGTTGCTGGCGGCGCTGCGCAAGGCCATCAGCGCAGCGCTGGCTGAGGGCTGAAATAGCGACGTCGGCAGCCCGTTTCGGGCGCCAGCCGGACGGGATGCCCACTGCTCAGGCGTCGGGTTGCTGCCAGTGCTCGAAGCTCAGCGCGACGCTGTCCTCCGCGCTGCTGAGCCACAGTTGGTCCTCCTGCACCGTGCATTGCAGGCGCATGCTGCGCGTCAACAGGTGCGGCAGGCGCTGGACGGCGTCGCTGTCGAAGTTGGTGATGAGGAGGTTGTTGAATCGCGCCAGCGCCTCCCGGTTCTCATCCCACCAGCTTCGGGCCTGGCGCCCGCCGTAGCAGATCAGGCTGACCTGGCGGGCCTGCCCGCAGGCCTTTTTGAGCCACTTCAGATCCGGCTGCCCCAGCATGACCCACAACCGCTGTTCGCCGCTGAGGGACTGTTCCCACAGGGCGGGCTCGTCGCTGCTGGACAGGCCGCGGCTGAAGCTGAGCTGCTCGCTGGCGTGCAGTGCGAAGGCCAGTGCCCGCACCATCAGCCGCGACTCGGTTTCCGACGGGTGGCGGGCCAGAGTCAGGGCGTAATCGCCGTAGTGGTTGCGGCGCATATCCGCGATGCTCAGGTCGAGCTTGTAAACGGTGGCGGCGAGGGCCATCAGGGCAGCTGCGCGACGTGGCTTTCGATCCAGGTCTGCACGGCATCCGTCAGCGTGCGGCTGTCCTGGTCGCGGGTGTCGAAGGGTTCGCTGATCCGCACCTGGATGGTGCCGGCGAACTTGAGAAAGCGGCGGCTGGGCCAGCAGTGCCCGGCGTTGTGGGCAATGGCCACCACCGGCACGCCCGCGGCAATGGCGAGGCTGGCGCCGCTGCGGGCGTAGCGCCCGGTCTGGCCCACGGGGATGCGGGTGCCCTCGGGATAGATCACTACGCTGATGCCGTCTGCCAGGCGCGCCAGGCCCTGGGCCTGAATCTGCTTTAGGGCCATGCGTGGACTGCTGCGGTCGATGGCGATGGGCTGGCTCAGGCGCAGGCCCCAGCCAAACACGGGGATGGCCAGCAGCTCGCGCTTCAACACTGAACAGGCCGGTTGTTTCAGCAGCGGCAGGAAATAGGTTTCCCATTCGCTCTGGTGCTTGGCCAGCAGTACACAGGGGCCGTCGGGCAGGTGTTCCAGGCCCTCCACCTGCCAGCGCACGCCGCAGCAAAGCCGCAGCCAGCGCAGGGTGGCGTGGTTCCAGTAATGCAGATAGGCGGCGCTGAAACGGCGGCCCAAGGGCAGCGCCAGCAGCAGTGCGGTGGGCACGAACCAGATCATCAGCGCGCCGTAGCCGGCGTAGAACAGCGCCGCGCGGGTGCCCAGCCATGCCGTGCGCAGCGCATTCATGGCTAGCGCCCAGGCACCAGCTGGGCGATATCGGCGACCCGCAGGAACAGCGCCTGCAGCGCGGCCAGCAGCGCGATGCGGTTGCGGCGCAGTGCCTCGTCCTCTGCCATCACCATCACCGAGTCGAAGAACCTGTCCACCGCGGCGCGCAGGCTGGCCAGTTCACTCAGGCCTTCGCTGTAGCGGCGCGCGGCAAACAGCGGCGCGACCTGCGCCTGCAGAGACGCCAGCTGGGCGGCGAGGGCCTGCTCCGCGCTCTCCTGAAGCAGCGCGGTGTCGATCTCGGCGATGGGCTCTCCGGCATCGCGCTTGCCGAGGATATTGGCGACCCGTTTGTTGGCCGCCGCCAGGGCCTCGGCCTCGGGCAGTCGGCTGAAGGCCTGCACCGCGTGTACGCGCTGATCGAAATCCAGCGCCGAGCGCGGCTGCAGCGCGCGCACTGCCTGGTAGACCGCGACCGGCACGCCCTCGTCCTCGTAGCGGGCGCGCAGGCGATCGTAGATAAAATCCAGCACCTGCCCGGCCAGGCCCGCGGCCTGGACCCGCTCGCCGTACTGGGCGACCGCCGCGTCCAGGGCCTGTGGCAGATCCAGTTCCAGCTGCTTTTCGATCAGGATGCGCAGCACCCCCAGCGCCTGGCGGCGCAGCGCGTAGGGATCCTTGCTGCCGGTGGGCAACATGCCGATGCCGAAGATACCCACCAGGGTGTCCAGCTTGTCGGCCAGGGCCAGGGCCGCCCCGGTGAGCGTGGCCGGCAGTTCGGCGCCGGCGCCGCGGGGCATGTATTGTTCATCGAGCGCCCGGGGCACTTCCCCGGGCTCGCCGCCGTGGCGTGCGTAGTAATAGCCCGCGATGCCCTGCATCTCGGGGAACTCGCCGACCATGGCCGTGGCCAGGTCGCATTTGGAGAGTTTGCCGGCGCGCTCTGCCCAGTCGGGATTGGCGCCGATCTGCCCGGCGATAAACCGCGCCAGGGCCGCCACGCGCTGCGCCTTGTCGTAGACCGTGCCCAGCTCGGCCTGAAACACCACGGTTTCGAGGCGCTCGTTGAACGTCTCCAGCGGCTGCTTCTGGTCCTGCTGAAAGAAAAACTCGGCGTCGGTAAGGCGCGGGCGCACGACTTTCTCGTTGCCGCGGACGATCAGCTCGGGCTGCGGGCTGTCGATATTGGCGACAGTAATAAAGCGCGGCAACAACCGGCCATCCGCGTCCACCAGGCAGAAATACTTCTGGTTGTCCTGCATGGTGGTGATCAGGGCCTCCTGCGGCACGGCGAGAAACCGCTCCTCGAAGGCGCACACCAGCGGCACCGGCCACTCCACCAGCGCGGTGACCTCCTCCAGCAAGGCCTCGGGCATCAGCGCCGTGCCGCCCTGCACCGCCGCCATGGCGTTGACCTGGTGGCGAATCATTTCGCGGCGCAGATCGAAATCCGCGAGCACGTGGCCCTCGTCCTTTAGCAGGTCGGCATAGCGTGCCGGGTTGGCGACCGGCAGTGCGGTGTCGCAGTGGAAGCGGTGACCGCGGGTGCACCTATCGGCGGTCTGGCCCAGCAGTTCGCAGGGCACCACCTCATCGCCGAACAGCATCAGCAGCCACTGGGTCGGGCGCACGAACTCGACCCGCGTAGCCCCCCAGCGCATGCGCTTGGCGATGGGCAGGTTGTCCAGCGCGGCCTGTACCACGCCGGGCAGCAGGCTTGTCGTCGCGGCGCCGGGGATATGTTTGACCAGCCTGAGTTTGTCGCCGCTGCGATCCAGCGCCGCCACCTCGACGCCGTTCTTGCGGGCGAAGCCCAGCGCCGCCTGGGTGGGCTGGCCGTCGGCGTCGAAGGCGGCTTTGACGGGGGGGCCGTCGAGCTGCTGGCTGCGATCCGCCTGGCGCGCCGCGAGCCCCTCGACGATAACCGCCAGCCGGCGCGGTGCGGCGAAGGACTGGACCCCGGCGTGGCTCAACCCCAGCTCGGCCAGGCCCTTGCGTATGCCATCGGCAAAACTGTCGCGCAGGGCTTTCAGGGATTTGGGCGGCAGCTCCTCGCAGCCCAGTTCCACCAGAAAATCGCGGCTGTCACTCATGCCTGTGCCTCCCGCTGGGCCAGCACGGCGTCGCGCAGCTCGGTGGCTGCGAGGGGAAAGCCCAGTCTGGCGCGGGCCTCGAAGAAGCTCTGCGCCACCGCGCGGGCCAGGCTGCGCACCCGCAGGATATAGCGCTGGCGCTCGGTCACCGAGATGGCGCGGCGCGCATCCAGCAGGTTGAAGGTGTGGGAGGCCTTCAACACCATTTCATAGGCCGGCAGCGGCAAGGCGGCGGCCAGCAAGCGGGTGGACTCGCTCTCGTACAGATCGAACTGGCGCAGCAGCTCCGGCACGTTCGCCTGTTCGAAGTTGTAGGTGCTCATCTCGACTTCGTTCTGGTGGAACACATCGCCGTAGCTCACCGTGCCGAAGGGGCCGTCGGAGTACACGAGGTCGTAGACCGAGTCCACGCCCTGCAGGTACATGGCCAGGCGCTCCAGACCGTAGGTGATCTCGCCGGTCACGGGGAAGCATTCAAGGCCCCCGACCTGCTGGAAATAGGTGAACTGGGTGACCTCCATGCCGTTGAGCCAGACCTCCCAACCCAGGCCCCAGGCGCCCAGGGTCGGCGACTCCCAGTTGTCCTCGACGAAGCGCACGTCGTGCAGCGTGGGGTCGATGCCGATATGGCGCAGGGATTCCAGGTACAGGTCCTGAATGTTGTCGGGGTTGGGCTTCAGCACCACCTGAAACTGGTAGTAGTGCTGGAGGCGGTTGGGGTTCTCGCCGTAGCGGCCGTCGGCCGGGCGCCGCGAGGGCTGCACATAGGCCGCGTTCCAGGTCTCAGGGCCGATGGCGCGCAGAAAGGTCGCGGTGTGGAAGGTGCCGGCGCCCATTTCCATGTCGTAGGGCTGCAGCAGTACGCAGCCCTGCTCGGCCCAGTAGTGTTGCAGCGCCAATATAAGGCCCTGGAATGTGCGCCCTGCGGGGTTGTCCACCACCCTGCCCTCTGTGTCTAGGGGCCAAAATGCCCGTAAAACCCGGCATTATACACAGCACCCCGGCCCCCGGAATGCCCTGATCCCGACCGGAGTCTGGCACCGCGACCACGCCAGCCGCTACACTCACGGCCCCGATCGGAGGAACGTCCCGCCCGTGAAATCGTTTTTGCTGATTGCCCTGATCCGCGGCCTCGCGCTGCTGCCGCTGGCGCTGCTGCACCGCTTGGCGCGCCCCCTGGGCGCTGTTATGTGGCACCTGGCCCGTGAGTTGCGCGCCCAGTCGCTGGCCAATCTCGCGGCGTGCCTGCCGGAACTGACGGCCTCCGAGCGCAAACAGCTGGCGCGCAGCAGCTTCCGGCATTTTGTGGCCACCGCGCTGGAGACCGGCGCCAACTGGTGCTGGCCGGTGCCGAAGCTTTTAGGCTGCATCGACGCGGTGCACGGCCAGGATCTGCTCGAGGCGGCGCTGGCTGAACAGCGCGGGGTTATCGTGCTGGTGCCGCACCAGGGCAACTGGGAGCTCACCGGTTTTTATTTCAATGCGCACCACCCCACCGCAGTCCTGTTTCGTCATTTCAAGGAAGCCGGCATTGCCAATTTTATTACCCGCGCACGGGAGCGCACGGGTGGCGTGCTCGCAGCGGACGATATTGCGGGGGTGCGCAAACTGCTCAAAATGCTCAGAAGCGGGGGCATTGTCGGCATTCTGCCGGACCAGGTTCCCGATGCCAGCGGCGGCGACATGGCACCGTTCTTCGGCCGGCCCGCGCTGACCATGAGCCTGGTGCGAGGCTTGGCCCGGCGCAGCGCCGCGCCCGTGCTGTGCGCCTGGACCGAACGCAGCACCCCGGGCCGCTTCACGCTGCATATTATCGCTGCCAGCGACGGCATCGCCGACGACGACACCACGCGTGCACTGACCGCGTTGAACCACTCCGTGGAGCGGGTAGTGCGGGCCTGTCCCGCGCAATACCGCTGGGAGTACAAGCGTTTCAAGCTGCCGCGCGCCTTGCGCGAGGCGCGCACTGCCGAGCAGCAACAAAACGCGCAGGCGTCAAACCCACAGCCGGAGCAAAGGCCGTGAAGCTCCGGTGTGGACGCAAAGCGCCACTGCAGGAGCGAGGCCTGTGATCTTCGGCAAACTGATCGGCTTTCTGCTGGGCCTGTTCACCTTCGGCTGGATCGGCGCCCTGCTGGGCCTGGCGGTGGGGCACTGGTTTGACCGCGGCCTGCGGCACAGTATGGGATTTGACGTCGGCGCGCGGCGGGCACAGATCGAACGCAGTTTTTTTGAGACGGCGTTTCGTCTGATGGGCCATCTGGCCAAGGCCGACGGCCGCGTTTCTGAAGCGGAGATCGCCGGTGCCGAGGCGATCATGGCGCGCCTGGGTCTGGACGCCGAGCACCGCAGGGAAGCCATCGCGCTGTTCAAGGAGGGCGTGGCGGGCGATGTTGAGGTGGAGGCCCAGCTCTCGGCATTCCTGCAGGTGACCGGCAATAACCGGCTGCTGCGCAGCAGCCTGCTGGAACTGCTGATCGGCATGGCCTTTGCCGATGGCGAGCTGCACGCCGATGAGCGCCGCCTGCTGCAGCGCATCGCCGGTTACCTGGGTGTCAGTCCCGCGGCGCTGGCGCGGCTGCTGGACATGTTCAGTGCCCAGTCCCGCTTCCACGGTGACTACGCGGCAGCACCCCATCAGGATCGGCTCGCCGACGCCTATAAGGCCCTGGGGGTGAGTGCCGA
>JAVEVZ010000144.1:0-7751 GCA_034004805.1 Spongiibacteraceae bacterium
TTCTGCGAGCTGCGGCTGCATCATGCCACCGGTGCGCTTGGCCAGCAGGTCGCCGAGTTCAATGCCGTCGATCATGTCCAGCGGATCCAGCACATTGCCCTTGGACTTGGACATCTTCTGGCCCTGCTCGTCGCGGATCAGGCCGGTGACGTAGACGGTCTTGAACGGCACCTGAGGGCTGCCGTCGTCGTTCTTCATGAAGTGCATGGTCATCATGATCATGCGCGCTACCCAGAAGAAAATAATGTCGAAGCCGGTGACCAGCACATCCGTGGGGTGGAAGGTTTTCAGGCGTTCGGTGGCCTCGGGCCAGCCCAGGGTGCCGAAGGTCCACAGGGCGGAGGAGAACCAGGTGTCCAGCACGTCCTCGTCCTGCCGTAGCGGCGTGTCGCCCAGCGCGTGTTGCGCGCGGACTTCGGCCTCGCTGCGCCCGACGTAGACCTTGCCGCTGGGGTCGTACCAGGCGGGGATCCGGTGCCCCCACCACAGCTGGCGCGAAATGCACCAGTCCTGAATGTCGCGCATCCACGAGAAATACATGTTTTCGTACTGTTTGGGCACGAACTGGATGCGGCCGTCCTCCACCGCCTCGATGGCGGGCCTGGCCAGCGTCCTGGCGTCGACGAACCACTGGTCTGTGAGCATGGGCTCGACCACCAGGCCCGAGCGGTCGCCACGGGGCACTTTCAGGCCGTGGGGTTCGATGCCGTCCAGCAGGCCCTGGGCGTCGAGGTCCTGGACAATGCGCTCGCGGGCTTGGTAGCGGTCCAGGCCGGCATAGCTGGCGGGCAGCGCGGCGGGATACTCGGTGCCGGGGCGGCCGTCCGCGGCGAACACTTCGGCCTCGGCGCGGATAGCGGCGTCCACCGTCATTACATTGATCATCGGCAGCTGATGGCGCTGGCCCACGGCATAGTCGTTGAAATCGTGGGCCGGGGTGATCTTGACGCAGCCGGTGCCGAACTCGGGGTCGACGTAATCGTCGGCAATCACCGGTATGCGGCGTTTGACCAGGGGCAACTCGACGGTCTTGCCGATCAGCGACTGGTAGCGGGGATCGTCGGGATGTACCGCGACCGCGGTGTCGCCCAGCATGGTTTCGGGGCGGGTGGTGGCCACCACCAAATAGGGCTTGCCATCGGCGGTTGTTGCGCCGTCGGCCAGCGGGTAGCGAAAGCGCCACAGGCTGCCCTGCTCCTCGTGGCTCTCCACCTCGAGATCGGAGATCGCGGTGTGCAGTTTCGGGTCCCAGTTGACCAGGCGCTTGCCGCGGTAGATCAGGCCGTCCGCGTGCAGGCGCACAAACGCCTCCTGCACCGCGCGGGAAAAGCCCTCGTCCATGGTGAAGCGTTCGCTGGCCCAGTCCACGGAATTGCCGAGGCGCCGCATCTGGCGGGTGATGGTGCCGCCGGAGTGGGCCTTCCACTCCCAGATTTTTTCCAGAAACGCCTCGCGCCCCAGCTGGTGGCGGGTCTGGTTCTGTTCCGCGGCGAGCTTGCGCTCCACCACCATCTGGGTAGCGATGCCGGCGTGGTCGGTGCCCACCTGCCACAGGGTGTTGGCCCCTCGCATGCGCTGATAGCGGATCAGCGCGTCCATGATGGTCTGCTGGAAAGCGTGGCCCATGTGCAGGCTGCCGGTGACGTTGGGCGGCGGGATCATAATGCTGTAGGGCCGGCCCTGCCCGTCGGGCGCAAAATAACCCTGCGCCTCCCAGTGCTGGTACCAGCGGGCTTCGATCTCGGCGGGCTGAAACGTCTTGTCCATGGGGCTCATCGGATTGCGGTGGATGGGGTCGGGAAAAGGGGGCGAGTATAACGGCTGGCGGAGGGAGACGCGACGGTGGGGCGGAACGACTGACGCTGGACGTCTGACGCTTTGGGCGGTGCGGATTTGCGGGAGGCGAAAACCTGGACAGACGCCAGTCCGCGGATCGAAGGCGGAGGTTTGGCTTTTAGCCTCCAGCGTCAGACGTCAGACGTTTTGCTTCCAGCGTCAGACGTCAGACTTCAGACGTTTAGCGTCCAGCGTCCAATCGATGATTCCGCACCACATACCCCCGCTGCTTGTAGATCCGGTAATTCTCCCGCCCCGGCTCCCGGATGCTGGGGTGGTCGACGATGATTTCGGCAATGCGCGGGAAGCGGCTGTGGAAGTCGGGGATGGCGGGGCACAGGTTGATCAGGACATCCGCAGGTGGGGGCTCGCCCTGCCAGCCGATCAGGGCCGGCTGGGCGTCGTCGCCCTGGCCGGCCAGGCCGTGGGGGACAAAGCTGTGGGGCTGGAAACCCCACAGCAGGTCATCGAGTTGTCGCGCGTGATCGGCATCCGCGGTGTGCAGGTACACGGTGAGCCCCTGGTGCAGCGCCTTCTGGGTCAGGCGGCAGGCAAACAGGTCGCGCTGCGCCAGCGGCGCGGTATCGAAGATGTAGTAGTCGACCTGGATCATGCCCCGCTGCGGTCCAGCAGGTACTGCATCAGCAGCCCCACCGGCCGGCCCGTGGCGCCCTTGGCGGTGCCGCCCAGCCAGGCGGTGCCGGCGATGTCCAGATGTGCCCAGCGGTAGTCTTTGGTGTAGCGCGCGAGAAAACACGCGGCGGTGATCGAGCCGGCCTCGGGACCGCCGACGTTGCCCATATCGGCGAAGTTGCTGTCGAGCTGCTTCTGGTAGTCCTCCCACAGGGGCATCTGCCAGGCGCGATCGCCGCTCTGCTGGCCCGCCGCCAGCAGCTGGTCGGCGAGATCCTGCTGGTTGCTGTAAAGCCCCGAGGCATGGCTGCCCAGCGCCACCACACAGGCGCCGGTCAGGGTCGCTATATCGATCACGGTGTCGGGCTTGAAGCGCGCCACGTAGGTCAGGGTGTCGCACAGCACCAGGCGACCCTCGGCATCGGTGTTGAGGATCTCGATGGTCTGGCCGGACATGCTGGTGACCACATCGCCGGGCTTGGTGGCGGTGCCGCTGGGCAGGTTTTCGCTGGCGGCAATCACGCCGACCACATTGATTGGCAGCTCCAGTGCCAGCACGGCCTCCATGGTGCCCAGCACGCTGGCGGCGCCGCACATGTCGAATTTCATTTCGTCCATCTTGGCGCCGGGCTTGATGCTGATGCCGCCGCTGTCGAAGGTGATGCCCTTGCCCACCAGCACCTGGGGCGCCTCGCCCGTCTTGCCGCCGCGGTATTCCATCACGATCAGGCGCGCGGGCTGTGCGCTGCCGGCGGTGACCGAGAGCAGGGCGCCCATCTTCAGCTCCCGCATCTTCTTTTCATCCAGCACGCTGACCTTGAGTTTGGCGTGCTTGCGGCCCAGGGCCCTGGCCTGGTTGGCGAGGTAGCTGGGGGTGCAGACGTTGCCGGGCAGATTGCCCAGTTCACGGGCGGCGTTGATGCCCTGGCCGATCGCGACGCCCTGCGCCAGGGCGCGCTTCGAGCTGGCGCCGGGCTTGCCGTCCACCACCAGCTTGCGCAGGCTGCCAGCCTCGCGGGGCTTGCTCAGGGTACGGGTATAGCGGTAGCTGGCGGTCACGGCGGCCTGCGCGAGTTGCTGCAACTGCCAGGCGCAATCGCGGGCTTCCACTTCGAGCGCGCTGCCCAGCAGGTGGGCAGTTTTGGCCTTGGTGCGGCCCAGCTCGCGAAACAGGGCCTCGACCAGCTTGAGGTAGTTCTGCGGACTCAGCGCACCCGGCTCGCCCGTGCCCAGCAGCAGCAGGCGTTTGGCCTGGCAGCCGGTCGCGGGCAGCAGCATGGCGTCACCCGGCTTGGCGGCGAAGTCGCCGGCGTCGAGGGTCTGCTGCAGCACGCCGCCGCAGGCCTTGTCGATGGCCTTGGCGGCGCTGTCGAGTTTGTGGTCGGTGGCCACGGTGAGCACGATGCAATCACTGGTGAGGGTGGCGTGATTGGTGAGCAGTTGCAGGCTGAAGTTCATCGAATCCTCGCAGGGCCAAGATCGGGGCGGATATGAAAGAGATGGGGCGACATTTCCCCAGCGGTTCTGGATAATGCGCGCGATTATTGTGCGCTAGTGTACTGGTTGCCCCGAAGTCGTCAAAGCACCGCAAAAGGAGTGGTCCGGCTTGATTCTGTTTCGCTATCTGCTGCGCGAGATCCTGGCCACCATGGCGGCGGTGACAGTGGTGCTGATGGTGATCATCGTCAGCGGGCGCTTCGTCAAGTACCTGGCCCAGGCCGCCGCGGGTGACCTGGCGCCGGAGCTGCTGCTGCAGGTCATCGTGCTGCGGCTGCCCAGTTTCCTGGAGCTGGTGCTGCCGCTGGCGCTGTTTGTCGCGATCCTGCTGGCCTATGGCCGGATGTACGTGGACAGCGAGATGACCGTGATGAACATGGGTGGCCTGAGCGTCGCCCGGCTGGCGAGCTACTCGCTGGTACCGGCGATATTTGTCGCGGTGCTGGTGGCGTGGATCAGCCTGTTCGTCAGCCCGGCGGGCATCGACAAGGTGCAGCGCATCCTCGAGGACGCCAAGTCCACCCAGGGTGCCGAGCGCCTGGTGGAGGGCCATTTCCGCATGGCCAACGACAGTGCGCGGGTCAGCTATGTCGCCGAAGTGGTCGAGGATGGCAGTCAGATGCGGGACATTTTTATCGCCGATGTGGTGCGCTCCGATGCGGGCGCCGACGAGCTGGCGGTGGTGGTGGCCCACGCCGGGCAGACCCGGGTCGACGGCGACAGCGGCGATCGCTACCTTGAACTGCTGGATGGCGTGCGCTATGTCGGCCGCCCCGGCGAGTCGACCTTCCAGATCACCGCGTTTTCGCGCTACGGCCAGCGCCTGCAGGACCCCAGTATCGACTACGCGCAGAAGAATGACGCGCGACCCACGGCCAAACTGCTCAATTCCACCGAGTCCAAGGACCAAGCCACGCTGCAGTGGCGGATATCGCTGGCGCTGCTGGTGCCGGTGGTGGCGCTGATCGCCCAGGCACTGGCCCGCACCAATCCGCGGCGCGGGCGCTTTGGCAAGATGTTTCCCGCATTCCTGCTCTACATGCTGTACCTGGTACTGCTGAATGCCGCCCGCGAGATGCTCGACAAGAGCGAGGTGTCGCCGCTGGTGGGGCTGTGGTGGGTGCATGCTGTATTTCTGGCGCTGGCCCTGGCGCTGCTGTTTGCCGGCGACGCCTATCGCCGGCTGCGCGCGAGCCTGAGGTAGTGCGATGCACCGTTTGAACCGCTACGTCAACCGCACGGTGATGGCCGCGATGCTGCTGGTGCTGGCAGTGCTGGTCGGGCTCGACGTGCTGGGCGCGCTGATTGAGGAAACCGGCTCACTGAGCGGCGATTATGGCTTTGCCGAGGCGGCCCGCTACGTGGCGCTGTCGGTGCCCGGCAACCTGTTCAGCTTTCTGCCCTTCGCCGCGCTGGTGGGGGTGCTGGCCGGGCTGGGGCTGCTGGCCGGCAGCAGCGAACTGGTGGTGATGCGCAGTGCGGGTGTATCGGTGCTGCGCCTGGTGTGGATGGCGCTGAAGCCGGCGCTGGTGCTAGCGCTGGTGGGGCTGCTGATCGCCGAGTACGTGGCGCCCAATGCCCAGCAGATCGCCGACAGTGCCCGCGCCCGCGCGCTGCAGCAGGATCGCCAGCTGAGCCGACACGGCCTCTGGCACCGCGAAGGCCACCAGTTCATGCACTTCAATGCGGTGGAGCCCAACGGGGTGCTCTACGGGGTAACCATCTATGTCTTCGACGAGGACGACAGCCGCCATCTGAGCGCGGTGACCCAGGCGCGGCGCGCCAGCTACCAGCAGGGTTTCTGGCTGCTGGAGGATGTGCGCGAGACGCGCCTGTTCGCCGACCACACGACCTCCAGCCAGCGCGGCAACCAGGTCTGGAATGTGCAGCTGACACCTGAGCTGCTGAATATTCTGGCGCTGGACCCGGACGATCTGTCGATCTCGGGGCTATACCGCTATGGCAGTTATCTGATCGGGCAGGGACTGCGCAGCGGTGAATACCGGCTGGCGTTCTGGAACAAGCTGCTGCAGCCCCTCGCGGTCGTCAGCCTGGTGCTGGTGGCGGCGTCCATGGTGTTCGGTTCGACGCGCCAGACCACCATGGGCTATCGGATTTTTCTGGGGGTGATTATCGGCATCGTGTTCCGCACCAGCCAGGACATGCTGGGGCCGGCCAGTCTGGTGTATGGCTTTCAACCACTGTACGCGGCGCTGGCGCCCATTGCCGCGAGCGCGCTGGTTGGCCTGCTGCTGCTGCACCGCGCGGCGCGGGTCTGATCAGCGCGGTACGCGTATCACGCGGGTGCCGCTGAGACGGTCGTGCCAGGCCAGGCCCTCGCGGTCCAGCCAGATCCACCAGTAGCCCATGCCCAGTGCGGCCCAGGACAGTGTTGCGGCTGCGAGCCGTCCCAGGGCGCGAGGCGCGCTGACCAGTGCGCCCTGTTCATCGACCAGTTTCAGCTTCCATACCTGCATTCCCAGCGTCTGCCCCAGCCGGCACCAGAAGTACAGAAAAAACAGCACGATAATGGCCAGCAGATAGAGCTGGAACAGCGGGCCGCTGGCGACGATGGGCAGGTCCGTGACCACCTGTTCATTGAGCACCGGGGTGCGCATGTCCTGCCAGGCGCCGGCCAGCCCCTGATAGAGACCGGTGGCCACATACAGCAGCGCAAACAACAGAAAGCTGTCATACACCTGGGCGGCCAGGCGGCGCAGCACGCCGGGCGCGGGCAGAGTATCGGACATCGACGGGGGCTCCACAGGACCAGCGTGGATTGTACCGCGACCAGCGGCGAATTCGAGACCGGTATCGCAGGCCCGCGCGTGGAATCGATGCGGCGCCAGTGGCTGGGTCAGCGGCTGGTTGCGCCAATAACGGAATGGTAACCTCGGCCCGACTCGTCACCGCTGCGGCGCCGCGCTAGTATCCCGGCGTTTGGTCTGGACGGTACCCAGTTACAGGGATTCCCATGCGTATATTGTTGATCGAAGATGACGCCAGCGTGGCCGACTATATCGGCAAGGGCCTGCGCGAAAGCGGCTATGCAGTGGATCACGCCGCCGATGGCAAGGAGGGCCTGATCAAGGCCCAGAGCGAGCCCTACGACGTGTTGATTGTCGACCGCATGCTGCCCCATGTGGATGGCCTGACCATCATCCAGACCCTGCGCGCCTCGGACAACACCACGCCCGCGCTGATCCTCTCGGCGCTGGGCGAAGTGGACGACCGCGTCAAGGGCCTGAAAGCCGGTGGCGACGACTACCTGGTCAAGCCGTTTGCGTTTGCCGAACTGCTGGCGCGCATCGAGGCGGTGCTGCGTCGCCAGGAGTCCGGCGCTGCCCAGACCCGGCTGCGGGTCGCGGAC
The DNA here is from genome assembly GCA_034004805.1 of Spongiibacteraceae bacterium. Classification (GTDB taxonomy): domain Bacteria; phylum Pseudomonadota; class Gammaproteobacteria; order Pseudomonadales; family CAMLJR01; genus JAVEVZ01. The sequence continues at coordinate 7,337 of JAVEVZ010000144.1, forward strand.
CTGGAGATGGACCTGCTGGCGCACAAGGTCACCCGCGGCGGGCAGACCTTCAATCTACAGCCCCGTGAATACAAGCTGCTCGAATACCTGATGAAACACGCCGGCCAGGTGGTGACCCGCACCATGCTGCTGGAAAACGTCTGGGATTATCACTTCGACCCCCAGACCAACGTGATCGATGTGCATATCAGCCGCCTGCGGCAGAAGATCGACAAGGAGTTTGATCGCCAGTTGCTGGTCACCGTGCGCGGCGCGGGCTACATGTTGCAGGATCCCGGCGCCGCATGATTCTCGACAAGGTGCTGGCCAGTTACACCTTCCGGTTTATGTCCGGTTACGTGGCCAGCCTCAGCGTTGCGGGTTTCGTGGTGCTGGCCATCATCTATGCCAGCTACTCCTATGACTATTTCCACGA
>JAVEVZ010000145.1:0-7699 GCA_034004805.1 Spongiibacteraceae bacterium
ATCTCTGCCAGCGCTTCAGTGCGCTGAACAGGGCATCGCTTTTCAGAAACAGCTGGTCCGGCGCCAGCAGCGGACGCTCCAGGTTGTGGCGGCGCTCGTCGTAGCGGTTGCAGGCGTCGCGCCAGAACTGGTCGGCGGCGGCTTCCAGGCCTTCGTCGCAGATCACGATGGCGTCGTCGGGCAGGTAGTCGAACAGGGTGCCGCAGTCGTCGAAAAACAGCGGCAGGTAGTATTCGATGCCCGCCGGTGCGAGGCCTTCGCAGACATCCAGGTAAATGGGGCAGCGCCGGTGATCGACGTCGAAAGCGGCGTGCCAGCGGTCCTTGAACCCCTTGATACCGGCGGCGTCCAGGGGGAATTCCCGGCCTGGCAGCAGTTTGACCTCGTCCACTTTGCTGACGGTGCGCTGACTTTCCGGGTCGAACAGGCGCAGGCTGTCGACCTCATCGTCCAGCAGGTCGATGCGGTAGGGCAGCTTCGATCCCATGGGGTAGATATCGAGGATGGAGCCGCGCAGGGCGTATTCGCCATGTTCGAACACGGTACTGACCGCGCGGTAGCCGCTGGCGGTGAGATCCTGGCGAAACTGCTCCAGATCCAGCACCTGGCCCTGGCGCAGCACCAGGCTGTTGCCGGCGACGAACTGGCGCGGGCTCAGCCGGTGCAGGGCGGTCGCGGCCGGCACCACCATGACGCCGGCGCGCATGGCGGGCAGCCCGTGCAGGGCGCTGAGGCGCTCGGAGACGATGTCCTGGTGCGGCGAGAAGTTGTCGTAGGGCAGGATTTCCCAGTCGGGAAACAGCGCCACGGGCAGATCGCCGGCAAAAAAGCGCAGCTCGCTCTCCAGCCGCAGGGCACTAGCGGTGTCGTTGGTGATAACCAGCAGCGGGCGCTGGTGGCCGCGCGCGCAGTCGGCGATGGCCAGGGCGCGGGCGCTGCCGTGGGGAGCCTGCCAGCGTTGGCGGTCGCCGGCGCGCAGGGGCAGTGTAGGAACGATCAACGGTAAACCTGTACTGAATGACTGGCGGGGCGCCATTGTAGACCGAGAAACCCGCCGAGGTCAGCGCCGCTGGACCATCAAAGTTGCGCTTGGGCCGCGCTGCCCAGATAATACCTGTCCCTTTTTGACCTGACTGTCCAGAGAAGGTGACTGATAGTGGCCCAGCAGCGTAAACGAGAGCGTCCCGACGACTATTTCAAGGACTGGAAAGAGCGGGAGGCACTGGCCGAAGGCCTGATCCCCCTGGTGGGCAAGCTCTACCGTGAAAACAACGTCAAAACCTACATCTACGGCCAGAACCTGGTCAACCTGTCGCCCTTGGATATCATGCAGGCCCACCGCTCCGTGCGTCAGGTGGAACAGAACGAACTCAGCGAGTTCGAAACCTTCCCGGTAATCCGCGCGCTGGCGGCCCTGGATCTGGGCAGCGCTCATATCGATGCCGGCCGGATCGCGGTGCAGTACGAGGAGCAGGGCAAGTCCCGGGGCATCAGCGTCGAGGACTTCGTGCGGGAACAGGTGGCCGACCTGATCGGCAGCGCTACCAAGCCCGCCATCAAGCCGCGTGACATCGTGCTGTACGGTTTTGGGCGAATCGGTCGTCTGATGGCGCGCCTGTTGATCGAGAAGACCGGCGGCGGTGATTCGATGCGCCTGCGGGCCATCGTGGTGCGCCCGGGCGGTCCCAACGACCTGGCCAAGCGCGCCAGCCTGCTGGAGCGTGACTCGGTACACGGGCCCTTCGACGGCACCATCCGGGTCGACGAGGAGCGCTCGAGCTTTATTGCCAATGGCAACGAGGTCAAGGTGATCTACGCGGCCTCGCCGGCGGAGATCGACTACACCAAATTTGGCATTAATGACGCCATCCTGGTCGATAACACGGGCAAGTGGCGCGATCGCGAGAGCCTGTCACAACACCTCAAGTGCCCTGGCATCAGCAAGGTTATCCTGACCGCGCCGGGCAAGGGCGACCTCAAAAATATTGTCTACGGCATCAACCACGACGAGATCAGCGACAGTGACACGGTGGTGTCCGCTGCGAGCTGTACGACCAATGCCATCGTGCCGCCCCTCAAGGCTATTGAGGACCACTTCGGCATTGTGAAGGGCCACGTGGAGACGGTACACGCCTACACCAACGATCAGAACCTGATCGACAACTTCCACAGCGCCAGCCGTCGCGGTCGCAGCGCACCGCTGAATATGGTCATCACCGAGACCGGAGCCGCCAAGGCGGCAGTCAAGGTCATGCCGCAGCTGCAGGGCAAGCTCACCGGCAACGCGATCCGGGTACCGACGCCCAACGTCTCGATGGCAATCCTGACGCTGACGCTAAGGCGCGAGACCAGCGTTGCGGAGATCAACGAGTTTATGCGCCAGACTGCGCTGCACTCACCGCTGCGCAAGCAGATCGACTACTCGGTGTCCCCCGAAGTGGTGTCCAGCGATTTTGTCGGCTCGCGACACGCCTGCATCTTCGACAGCGTGGCCACCATCGTCAACGGTGACCAGGCGGTGCTGTACTTCTGGTACGACAACGAGTTCGGCTACAGCTGTCAGGTTCACCGCTGTCTGGAGCAGATGGCCGGCGTGCAGTGGCCGGTGTATCCGTTGGAGACCTGAGAGCAATCCGGGGCCGCCGCAGCGGCCCCTTTTTCTGGCCCGACAGGCTCCGGAAACCCCTGCGAAAAGCAGTGCGCGCGGTAGCGTTTTGAAACTCCCATCTCTATACTTGCCGCTTCTACTGATTCGTCCCCCCAGCGGGCGTGAGACGCGGGTCCCAAGGGTGGCCGGCGGGCGTTTCACTGCATCTGCCGCGTCGCGCAGGTGCTCAGATTTCTTAACATCCAGAGAGTTTTAGGCATACCTATGATCAAGATCAGACGGGGCTTGGACTTGCCTATCACCGGGGCGCCGGAGCAGGTAATCCACGATGGCCCCCGGGTGCGTGCCGTGGCGGTGGTCGGCCCAGATTACCAGGGTATGAAGCCCACCATGGCAGTCGCCGTGGGGGAGCGAGTCAAGACCGGGCAGCTGCTTTTCTCCGACAAGATGCGCGAGGGCGTGCAGTACACCGCCCCGGCGACCGGGGTGGTGAGCGCCATCAATCGTGGCGAACGCCGGGTCCTGCAGTCCGTCGTGATTGAGGTCGAGGCCGACGAGTTTGTCCGGTTCGGCCAGTACGATGCCGCGCAACTGGCTGGCCTCGATCGCGCTGCGGTAGTGAAGCAGTTGCAGGACTCCGGTCTCTGGACTGCGCTGCGTACCCGGCCGTTCAGCAGGGTGCCGGCCATTGACGCCCGGCCTCACTCGATTTTTGTCACGGCGATGGACACCCATCCACTGGCTGCCGACCCCGCCGTCATCATCAATGAATACCGCGAGGCCTTCGTGCAGGGTCTTGGACTGCTCGGCAAGCTGACCGAAGGGCCGGTCTTCGTCTGCAAGGCCCCGGGTGCGGATATCCCCACCGCTGCTGGTATGGAGCGGTTGCGCGTCGAAGAGTTTGCCGGCCCGCACCCCGCCGGTTTGCCCGGCACCCATATCCACTACCTGGACCCGGCAAGCGCGACCAAGAGCGTGTGGAGCATTGGCTATCAGGACGTGATTGCCATCGGCAAGCTGTTTACCACCGGGCAGCTCTGGGTAGAGCGGGTGATTGCCCTGGCCGGTCCGCAGGTGGAGCGGCCGCGGCTGCTGCGCACACGTCTGGGCGCCAACCTCGACGAGTTGTGCGCCGGCCAGATGAAGCCCGGGCGGAACCGCGTCGTGTCCGGTTCGGTGCTGGGTGGGCGCACTGCCGATGGCCCCGGTGCCTACCTGGGCCGCTACCACAATCAGGTCACCGTACTGGCCGAGCCCACCCAGCGCGAGTTTCTGGGCTGGCTGTCCCCCGGCGCCAACAAGCATTCTCTGCTGTCTATCTACCTGTCGCAGTTTATGCCCGGCAAGCGCTTCAGCTACACCACCTCGACCAACGGCAGCGAGCGGGCGATGGTGCCGGTGGGCAGCTATGAAAAAATCATGCCGCTGGACATTCTGCCGACGCAGCTGCTGCGCTCGCTGATTGTGGGCGATACCCAGACGGCGCAAGCCCTGGGCGCACTGGAGCTGGACGAGGAAGATCTGGCGCTGTGCACCTACGTCTGTCCCGGTAAATACGAATATGGCCCGATCCTGCGGGACAATCTCACCCGCATTGAGAAAGAGGGTTGATCATGGGTTTGCGCAAAATACTCGACGACCTGGAGCCGCATTTTCACAAGGGTGGTCGTTTCGAAAAATGGTATCCGCTGTTCGAGGCGGTGGACACCATGTGTTACTCGCCGTCTTCGGTGACCCGCACCACGGCGCATGTTCGCGATGGGATCGATCTCAAGCGCATCATGATCACCGTATGGCTGTGTGCGTTCCCGGCGATGTTCTTCGGCATGTGGAACGTCGGCAGCCAGGCGCTGACCGTCATGGCGCAAACCGGCGCAAGCCTGGGCAGCGACTGGCGCCATGTGCTTATCGGGCTGGGCGCCGGCACCGACCCGCAGAGCATCTGGGACTGCTTCTGGTACGGCTTCTGGTACTTCATGCCGATCTATGCGGTGACCTTTATCGCGGGCGGTTTCTGGGAAGTCCTGTTCGCCATGAAGCGCGGCCACGAAGTGAATGAGGGTTTCTTCGTCACCTCGATACTGTTTGCGCTGATCTGCCCGCCCGATCTGCCCCTGTGGCAGGTGGCACTGGGCATCAGCTTCGGCGTGGTGATCGGCAAGGAAGTCTTTGGCGGCACCGGCAAGAACTTCCTCAACCCGGCGCTCACGGGCCGCGCGTTCCTGTTTTTTGCCTACCCGGCGGATATCTCCGGCGACGCGGTGTGGACCGCGGTGGACGGTTACACCGCCGCCACGCCCCTGTCAGTGGCGGCCAGCGATGGTCTGAACGCGGTCATGCAGCAGTACACCTGGCTGGATGCGTTCTGGGGCACCATACCCGGCTCCATCGGCGAGACCTCGACCTTCGCTATTTTGCTGGGTGGCGCCGTGTTGCTGTGGACCCGCATCGCGTCGTGGCGCATTGTCTCCGGCGTCATGGTGGGCATGGTCGCACTGGCGACCCTGTTCAATCTGATGGGCTCGGAAACCAATCCGATGTTTGCCATGCCCTGGTACTGGCATCTGGTGGTGGGCGGTTATGCCTTCGGCATGATCTTCATGGCCACTGACCCGGTGTCGGCGGCGATGACCAATACGGGCAAATGGATATTCGGGATTCTGATCGGCGTAATGGTGGTGTTGATACGGGTGGTCAACCCGGCCTTCCCCGAAGGCACCATGCTGGCGATTCTGTTTGCCAATTTGTTTGCGCCGCTGATCGACCACTTTGTGGTGCAGGCGAATATCAACCGGAGGCTGGCACGTGGCTAATAACGACACCATCAAGAAGACGGTTATCGTTGCGCTGGCGCTGTGCATCGTCTGCTCGCTGGTGGTTTCCACCGCGGCAGTGCTGCTCAAGCCGGCGCAAGAGGTCAACAAGTCGCTGGACCGCAAGCGCAACATTCTCGCTGCCGCCGGCCTGCTGGAGGCGGGCGTGAGTGTCGAGGAACAGTTCAAGCAGGTGCAGCCGCGCCTGGTCGACCTGGACAGCGGCACGTTCATCGATGAGCCGCCGGCGCAGTACGACCCCAACCAGGCGGCCAGGGACCCGGACACCTCGATCAAGCTCGATCGCAAGGCCGATATCGCGGGCTTAGGCCGCCGCGAAAATATTGCCGAGGTCTATCTGATCCAGCGCGATGGCAAACTGGACAAGGTCATTCTGCCGGTGCGCGGCTATGGTCTGTGGTCCACGCTGTACGGCTTTCTCGCCCTCGACAGCGACCTCAATACCGTGGTTGGCCTCGGCTTCTACGAGCACGCCGAAACCCCGGGGCTGGGTGGCGAAGTGGACAACCCGCGCTGGAAAGCCCAGTGGCCGGGCAAGAAGATCTACGAAGATGGTGAGGTCGCCATTGAGTTGCTGAAGGGCACGGTGGATCCGAAATCTCCCGACGCAGAACACCAGGTCGATGGTCTGGCCGGCGCGACACTGACCAGCCGCGGCGTTACTCACCTGATGCAGTTCTGGCTGGGCGACATGGGCTACAAGACGTTTCTGAACAATCTGCAAGCAGGGGAGGCCTGATCCGTGGCTAAGTTAAAAGACGCCCTGATAGAACCGATATTCGCCAACAACCCGATCGCCTTGCAGATCCTGGGCATCTGCTCCGCGCTGGCGGTGACCTCCAGTCTGAAGGTGACGCTGGTCATGGCGGTGTCGGTGACCCTGGTGACCGGATTCTCGAGCTTTTTTGTCTCGGCGATCCGCAACCATATTCCCAGCACCATCCGCATCATCGTGCAGATGGTCATCATCGCTTCGCTGGTTATCGTGGTGGACCAGGTCCTCAAGGCCTATGCATTTGAAATCAGCAAACAGCTTTCGGTCTTCGTCGGCCTGATCATCACCAACTGTATCGTCATGGGCCGCGCCGAAGGCTTTGCGATGAAGAACGGACCGGTGGTGAGCTTTGTCGACGGGGTCGGCAACGGTCTGGGCTACAGCGTGGTACTGGTCTGTGTCGCGGTGTTCCGCGAGTTGTTTGGCGCCGGAAAACTGATGGGCTTCAGCATTCTGCCGCTGGTCACCGAAGGCGGCTGGTATGTGCCCAACGGCATGTTCCTGTTGCCGCCCAGCGCATTCTTCCTGATCGGATTCTTTATCTGGGTATTGCGCTCGGTGCGCAAGGAGCAGGTTGAAGAGCCTGACTTCACCATCGCGCCCAACACTGTCGCCAAGGAGGCTGTGTAAATGGAACAGTTAATCAGCCTGTTTGTCCGGGCGGTTTTTATCGAGAACATGGCACTCGCCTTCTTTCTGGGCATGTGTACGTTTCTGGCTATCTCCAAAAAGGTGCAGGCGGCGATCGGTCTGGGCATTGCGGTTATCGTGGTGCTCACCATTACCGTGCCGGTCAACAACCTGATCTACAACACCTTTCTGCGCGAGGGCGCGCTGGCCTGGGCGGGCCTGCCGGATGTGGATCTGAGCTTCCTCGGGCTTTTGAGCTACATCGGCGTTATCGCCGCGATCGTGCAGATCATGGAGATGTTTCTCGACCGCTTCGTGCCGGCGCTGTACAACGCGCTGGGGGTGTTCCTGCCTCTGATCACCGTCAACTGCGCGATCCTCGCCGGCTCCCTGTTTATGGTGGAGCGTGATTACACCTTCAGCGAAAGTGTGGCTTATGGCGCGGGTGCCGGTGTGGGCTGGGCGCTGGCAATCACGGCGCTGGCGGGCATACGTGAAAAGCTCAAGTACAGCGATGTGCCGGAAGGTCTGCAAGGCCTGGGTATCACGTTCATTACCGTTGGTCTGATGTCATTGGGCTTTATGTCCTTTGGCGGCATCGATCTGTAAGCCAGAGGAATTCGACTAACCATGAATACCATAGTCCTGGGTGTCGCGATGTTTACCGCCACGGTGTTGAGCCTGGTGGCGTTGATATTGCTCGCCCGTTCGCGTCTGGTCAGCACCGGCAACGTGAATATCGAAATCAACGGCGAAAAAACCATTTCCGTGCCGGCCGGCGGCAAGTTGCTGCAGACTCTGGCGTCCAACAATCTGTTTCTGGCTTCTGCCTGTGGCGGCGGCTGAGCGGAA
>JAVEVZ010000146.1:0-7539 GCA_034004805.1 Spongiibacteraceae bacterium
CGCTTCAGGGTCAGCAGGCGGTGTTTCTGCCTGTGGCCGGTGGAGACCCAGTATTGCAGCGCCTTCTTGATGGCGACTTCCACGGCCACCGTGCCCGAGTCGCTGATAAACACCTTGTCGAGCCCGGCCGGGGTGATGTCCACCAGCAGCTTGCAGAGCTTTACCGCGGCGGGATGGGTGATGCCGCCGAACATCACGTGGGACATGGCGTCCAGCTGGTTCCGGGCCGCGCGGTTCAGGACCGGGTGGTTGTAGCCGTGGATCGCCGACCACCAGGAGGCCATGCCGTCGATCAGCTCGCTGCCGTCGGCCAGCTGCAGGCGCACGCCATGGGCGGCCACCACCGGCAGCGCCTGGGGCGGCCGGGTCAGCGAGGCGTAGGGGTGCCAGACATGGCGCTGATCCAGCGCCAGCCATTCGGCGGTATCGGCGAAACCGTGGTTCATGAGCGGTCCTTGGCAGGGGACGGGTGTTGCCCGGCAGCAGAGTCAGCGGGGTCAGCAGCGGAAGGTGCGGGACTCGCGCGCTGTGCAGTGCTTTCGAGCAGCGGCGTCAGATGCGGCAATACGTTCTGTAGTATGCTCGCCTGCGCTTCGGCGCGGGGGTGGATACCGTCCTCCTGCATCTGTTCGGGATGGATGGCGACGCCGGCCAGCAGGAACGGCAGCAGTGCGCAGCGGGTCTGTTCCGCCACCTCGCGATAGCTGTCGCGAAACGCGCGGGTGTAGCGCGGGCCGTAGTTGGGCGGAATTTCCATGCCGGCCAGCAGTACCCGGGCGCCCTGGGCCTGGCTGGTCTCCACCAGTGCGAGCAGGTTGTCGCGCAGGGTCGCTATGGGATAGCCGCGCAGGCCATCGTTGCCGCCCAGCTCGATGATCACCACCTGGGGCCGGTGTGCCTGCAGCAGGCCCGGCAGCCGCGCGAGGCCGCCGCCGGTGGTGTCGCCGCTGATGCTCGCGTTGACCACCTGCCAGCCCTGCGGCGCGATATGGGTCTGGAGCAGGGCGACCCAGCCGGCATCGCGGTCGATGCCGTAGGCGGCGCTGATGCTGTCGCCCAGTACCAGCAGGGTGTTGGCCAGCGCCGCGCTGGGTATCATCCACAACAGCAGCAGGCAGCGTACACGCCACAGAGTTTTTTTCTGCACTGCTTTTTCCTGATTGATCCGAACTGACTGGAGCGCGTTGCAGCTCATGATTCGCACTGTAAAACTCGGCAAGATCGTTGCGACATCCGCGGGAGAGCTGCGGATATTGGAAGGGATAGACCTCGAAATCAAGCCGGGGGAAAGCGTGGCGATCGTCGGTGCCTCCGGTTCCGGCAAGTCGACCCTGCTGGGCCTGCTGGCGGGTCTGGACCTGCCCAGCGAGGGCCAGGTATGGCTGGACGGCGTCGAACTGGGCGGTCTCGGCGAGGATCAGCGCGCGGCCCTGCGCGCGCAGCGGGTGGGCTTTGTGTTCCAGTCGTTCCAGTTGCTGGACAGCCTCAGCGCACTGGAAAACGTGATGCTGCCGCTGGAGCTGGCGGGCCAGCGCGACGCCGCCGCGCGCGCCGCTGACTACCTGGGCCAGGTGGGGCTGGGCGCGCGCCTGAAGCACTACCCGCGCCAGCTGTCCGGCGGCGAACAGCAGCGGGTGGCCCTGGCCCGGGCGTTCGCGTCGCAGCCCCGGGTGCTGTTTGCCGACGAGCCCACCGGCAACCTGGACACGGTGACCGGGGGCCAGATCATCGACCTGCTGTTTGATCTCAATCAGCGGGAGCAGACCACCCTGGTGCTGGTCACCCACGACGAGCGTCTCGCCGAGCGCTGCGCGCGGCGCCTGACGCTGGCGGCCGGGCGCCTGGTGCCGGCGGCGCCGGCTTCCGCCGCCGCGAAGAGGGCCTGAGGGTGCTGGGGCTGCGCCTGCTGTGGCGCGACTGGCGGGGCGGTGAACTGGGCATACTGGCCAGCGCACTGGTAGTGGCGGTCACTATCGTGGTCGGCATCAGCGCTTTTACGGACCGCCTGCAGCGCTCCATCGTCGCCGACAGCAGCCATTTTCTGGCGGCGGACCGGGTGCTGCGCAGTGTGCGGCCGGTGGACGAGGCGCTGCTGACGGAGGCCGGCCGACAGGGGCTGGCCCAGGCGCGGCTGGTCAACTTCCAGTCCATGCTGGTGGCCGGCGATGCCATGACCCTGGCGTCGGTCAAGGCGGTGTCCGCGGATTATCCGCTGCGGGGCGAAGTGACGGTGGCGGATCAGGCCTTTGGCGAGGCCTATGCGGTCGACGCGGTGCCGGAGCCCGGCAGCCTGTGGCTGGATTCGCGCCTGCTGCCCTTGCTGGACGTCGGCATCGGCGATGACGTGGAGCTGGGTGAACGCCGGTTCCGGGTCGCGCGGGTTATTGTCACCGAGCCGGACCGGGGCGGCAGCAGCTATGGCTACGGGCCGCGGGCCCTGATGAACCTGCAGGACCTGGCCGCCACCAACGTGGTGCAGCCGGGCAGCCGGGTCGATTACCGCTACCTGTTTGCCGGCGGCGAAGACGCCCTGGCGAGCTATGCCCGGTGGTTGCAGCCGCAGCTGACGCCGGGCCAGAAGTGGCTGGACCTTAAGGACAGCCAGCCCACGGTGGCGCGCTCCCTGGACCGCGCCGAGCGGTTTCTGTTGCTGGCCGGCGCGCTGGGCGTGGCGCTGGCGGGGGTCGCGGTGGCGCTGGCGGCACGGCGCTACAGCGAGCGGCACTTCGACCACGTGGCCCTGCTCAAGACCCTGGGCGCCAGCAGCGCCCGGGTATTCTGGCTGTATGCCGCGAATCTGGCGGCGCTGGGGGTACTGGCGGCGGTGCTGGGTTCGCTGCTGGGCGCCGGCATCCAGCAGCTGCTGTTCGGCCTGCTGGGGGAATTGGTCGAGCGTCAGCCCTCGGCCCTGAGCGCGCGGCCCTTCCTGATCGGCATCGCCACCATGCTGGTGACCCTGGCGGCCTTTGCCCTGCCGCCGCTGCTGGCCCTGGCACGGATTCCGCCGCTGCGGGTCCTGCGCCGCGATATCGGCGGCGGCGCCAGCGCGCTCTCCAGTCTCGCGGTAGGTGTGCTGGGCGTGGCCGGGCTGATGTGGTGGTACAGCGGCGATCTGCTGCTGACGCTGGCGGTGCTTGCCGGGGTGGCGGGCATGCTGGCAGTGGCCGCTGCCGGCGCCTGGTTTCTGCTGCGCGGCGGCACGCGGCTGGGGATGCAGGCGGGCAGCGTGTGGCGCCTGGCGCTGGCGGGACTTCGGCGCCGGGCGCGGGCCAACGCCTTCCAGGTCGTGGTGTTTGCGCTGTCGATCATGCTGCTGCTGATGCTGGCGCTGGTGCGCGGCTCACTGATTGAGGAGTGGCAGATGCAGCTGCCCGACGGTACGCCCAATCACTTCCTGTTGAATATCGCACCGGATCAGCTCGACGAACTGGAGGCCCTTTTGAACGCCCGGGCTATCGATTTCAAGGGCCTGTATCCGATGGTCCCCGGCCGGCTGATGGCGATCGACGGCAAGCCGGTGACCCGGGCGGTCAGCAAGGAGGACCCGACCTTCGAGGACCAGCGCATGGACCGCGACCTGAGCCTGACCTGGTCACTGGAGCCGCCGCCCCACAATCGGGTGGTGGCGGGGGAGTGGTGGACGCCGGAGCATCAGGGCGAGGAAGTGTCGGTGGAGTCCGAGCTGGCCGAGCGGCTGGGCATTGCGGTGGGGCAGCAGCTCAGTTTCCAGATCGGCAGCGAGCGCTTCGAGGTCACCGTCAGCAGCCTGCGGGAAGTGAACTGGGACAGCCTGCAACCCAATTTCTACATGATGTTTCCACCGGCGGTGCTGAAGCGCTTTCCCGGCGCCTACATCACCAGCTTTTACCTGCCGACGGACCAGAAGCTGTTTCTCAATGAGCTGATACGCCGCTTTCCCACCATCACCGTTATCGAAATGGATGCGGTGCTGACCCAGGTGCGCGGTATCGTCACCCAGGTCACCCGGGCCATCGAACTGGTGCTGGCGCTGATTATCGGCTGCGGTCTGCTGGTGCTGCTGGCCAGTGTCCAGGCGAGCATGGACAGCCGCCTGCAGGAGAGCGCCATCCTGCGGGCCCTGGGCGCCCAGCGGCGCCTGTTGATGGGGGCACTGGCGGCGGAGTTCGCCCTGCTGGGGCTGCTGGCGGGGCTGCTGGCGGCCGCGGCGGCGGAACTGGCGGTATGGCTGTTCCAGACCCGGGTGCTGGAGATGAGCTATGTGCTGCACCCCTGGGTGTGGCCCGCCGGCCCGCTGCTGGGCGCGGTTATGGTGGGCAGTGCCGGGCTGTGGTGGAGCGCGCGGGTGGTGTCCACGCCGCCGATGCAGGTGCTGCGGGCGCTGTGACCGCAGCGGGTCGGCGGGCTCAGAACACCATGCCGGGGTCGACCAGCAGCCCGGTCATCAGCATGCGCAGGGACTGCTCCACCTGCTGGTCCGGGTCGACCTGATAGCCGAAGGTGTCGGCGCGGTCCAGTATCAGCACCGCCACGCCGTGCACGCCGGCCCAGGCGGTGTTGGTCATGGCAGCGAGATCGGCGTTGCGAAACACCCCCTCCCGGATGCCCCACTCCATGATCTCCCGCACACCCTGGAAGGCTGCGCGGCCCGCGGCGTAGAGCTCGGGGTAATCCGTGCGCGGTTGCAGCACGGGGCCGAACATCAGTTGGAAAATTTCCGGGTGCTGGCGGGCAAAGTCCACATAGGTTTTGCCCAGCGCCAGCAGCGCCTGATGGGGCGGGTGCTGGTGGTCCCGGGCGGCGCTCAGGGCGCGGTCGAACAGGCGGTGGAAACCGTCGGTGGCCAGGGCGGCCAGCAGAGCGTTCTTGTCGGCAAAATGGCGGTAGGGCGCGGTCTGGGACACGCCGATCTCCCGCGCCAGAGCGCGCAGGCTGAGGTTGTCGGCCCCCAGTCTGGCGAGGTGGACTTCGCCCAGGGCCAGCAGCGCCTGGCGCAGATTGCCGTGGTGATAGGTGCTGGGACTGCTGTTGTGCATGGTTTACCGCCTGTGGAAGCGGCTATGTTGTCGCCGATCACTTGCTGATGTCCAGCACTGATAACGCTGCTCGTGCCGCCGAGGTGCGGCATCTTACCACCCGGCCGGAGCAGCGCTCGCCGGGCGGTGGCGTCAGCGTCACCGCCCGGCGCAGGCCGCAACCCTGAAGTCCGCGCCCCGTGGCTTGCGATTGGCGCTGAGTCCGATGGTGGCCGCGGCCCCGTCTATGAGGAAGCGTCGAATCGTCTGTGCCTACGGCAGGAACTCTGCCGCATCAAGGTCCAGACAGTGCTGCAATTGCCGCTGGATGAGTGTAAGAAACATCTGGTCACTGCGCTCAGCCGGCGAGGTAAAGCTGGCACCCAGGATTGTCAACAACAGGCCGTGCATGGACTGTTCCCGATACTGGGCCCAGCACTCGTCAAAGCTCAACCGGACGCCCAGCGTGGCGAGTTGACTGTGGTACTCGCGGAGCAGGTCGCGCTCCCACAGGCGGCGCTGCGCCAGATCCACACTGCTGCCCAGAAAATAGGTGAAATCGGTCACCGGGCTTCCTGTCTGCGGTGTCTGCCAGTCGACTGTCCAGCACTGGTCGCCAGAGAACAGAATGTTCTCGATGCGCAGGTCGCCGTGTACCAGTGTGCGGGGCCCGGGGTGGCGGGTAGCGAAGTGCAGATGGGCGTTCACGTAACGGCTGCCGAAGGCTATCGCCTCCTCGGTCAGGGATTCGCCAAAACGCTGCAGAAATCCCGGCCAGCATTGTTGCAGGTAATCCTGCGCCAGGGCCGCGCCGCCGTTGCGGGTGGGGCTCATGACAAAGTCTGAATCGGCAATGCTGTCGTCGCCGTAGAAGGCCGCGGCCAGCTTGGCGGCCTCCGCAAGGACCAGCCGGGTCTGGTGCTGCGTGGCGCCCACGAGCTGGCTGCCGGGCTCCGCCGGTTTCAGGTCCTGCATCAGGAGAATGAATTCATCCCGCGTATCGCTGATTGCGCTGGCGTAGATGACCGGCATGCGCATGGCGGTGCGGCCGGCCAGATGGCGATAAAACATAACCTCGTTGTAGTAGGCGCCCTGGGCGCCGGCCATGGTGCGAGCGGTTTCGTCTTCGGCGGCAAATTTGCCCACCACGGTTTCCGGCGCGCCGCTGGCGTCACCCTCGTACTGCAGAGTAAAGCGAGCGTTGTCGCCGATTTTTCCGGTGCCGATAAATTCAAAATCCAGCGCGGTGACTCTGTCATCGCCAAGTACACCTGCATCGCGCAGGGCCTGTGTCATCCATTCCGGGGTCATATCCGCCGGGCGCGCAATCAGTTCTGGCATGTGCCTGATGTCCTGTAGGGTAAATGTCAGTATTGGGGTTCGCTGCCTGTCAGGCCGAATTCCGGCCAGCTGCCGTGGACGTAGGTCTGGCAGTTGCCGTAACCCACACCACCGCCTGCCGGGTCCCTGACACGAATGACGCAGTCCCGGAACTGGCCATAGCGGGCGATAACTGCCGGCGCGCTGGCATCGGTGACGTGATCGCCATCCACGTGGAGCTCACCGCGCCAACTGCCGTGATACCGGCCGTCGCCACCGTGGTAGTGGCCCGCGCCGAGATAAAATCCGGTTTCCGAGACTTTCTCAAACGACAGCGGGCGCTCGCTGCCATCCGCCAGTTGCAGGACAAACTCCCCGCCGAGCAGGCGTTTGTTCGCCGGGTCAAACTGCAGCCGTGGCGCCATGTCCACGACAGCGATGGTTTTCCCGCTCACATCCTCAAAGCCCCCCTGCACGCGCCGGTGGCTGTAACCGGGGCCGGCAAACTGGAGGAAATAGTGGTGAAAGGCGTAATCGCTACCGTCTTCGCGCGTGAACAGCAGGGGGTTCCAGATGGCCAGCGCCCGGGGTATGTGCTGCTGGTAGTCGGGCTCCAGGTCCGGCACCGGAACCCCCACGCTGGGTCGAATCCCCCAGGACTTGTCGCGGGTGGATATCCAGGCGTCGGGGCGGATGCGGGTGCGCTTGCCATCAATTTCCAGCCAGCCGCTGGCGCGGCCGGTCTGGTGATAGCGAATCTGATCAGTCGCCTTGCGATAGCCGTGCAGGTCACGGCGATCCTCGCGATCCTCCGTGACACAGGCGGCTGCGGCGTGAAACGTGATATCGAAGGCGATGGGCTGGGTGTCGTTGGGCTCCAGTACGACGCGAACCTGTTTCAGCGGCTCGACAATTTCATAGCGTATCGGCCCCGCGTTGACACTGTCCGGGTCCGTGTGAAGGGCGCGGCTGGCCCGGACCACCCACTGTTCGGTTCCGCGTGCAATGCCGGCGTAGGCATCGACGACATTGCGGTTGGTGTCCTTCCCGAACCCAAAACCGATCTGCAGGGAGCCGTCGATCGCCGCTGCCATGCCGCAGACTTTTTCCGCCCAGGCCAGGTCGCTCTGCCCGACCGAGGCAAAGGTCTCCACGACCTAGTGGTTGAATTGCTCATCGCGGGGTAACAGCGGGCCGTTGCTGCCGGACATTTCAGGCCCTCCTC
>JAVEVZ010000147.1:0-7439 GCA_034004805.1 Spongiibacteraceae bacterium
CAGCTGGACGCCATGTCCCACGTGATGTTCGGCGGCATCACCCATCCCGCCGCGGTAAAGCTCTGCAAGCTGCTGGTGGACATCACCCCGGCCGGGCTCGACAAGGTGTTTATCAGCGACTCGGGCTCGGTGGCCGTGGAAGTCGCCATCAAGATGGCGCTGCAATACTGGGTCTCCACCGGCCACAGGCAGAAACACCGCCTGCTGACCCTGAAGCGCGGTTACCACGGCGACACCTTTATGGCCATGTCGGTGTGCGACCCGGTCACCGGCATGCACCACCTGTTCAGCGAAATACTGCCGGAGCAGTTGTTTGCCGACGCGCCGCAGTGCCGCTTCGGCGACACCTGGCAGCCCCGCGACCTGGATGATTTCCGCCGCCTGCTGCAGGCCCATCACCACCAGCTGGCGGCAGTCATACTGGAGCCGGTGGTACAGGGCACCGGCGGCATGAACTTCTACCACCCGGAATTTGTGCGCGAGGTGCGCGCCCTGTGCACGGCCCATGACGTGCTGCTGATCCACGATGAAATCGCCACCGGCTTCGGCCGCACCGGCAAGCTGTTTGCCAGTGAGCACGCGGGGGTCAGCCCCGACATCCTGTGCGTGGGCAAGGCCCTGACCGGGGGCTACCTGAGCCTCGCCGCCACCCTGTGCAACGAACGGGTGGCCCGCGGTATCTGCGAGGGCGAAGCCGGCGTCTTCATGCACGGGCCGACCTTTATGGGCAATGCCCTGGCCTGCGCCATTGCCTGCGCTTCCATCGAGTTGCTGATCTCGCAGCCCTGGCAGCGGGTGGTGGCCCATATCGCGAAACAATTGAACCAGGGCCTGGCAGCGGCCCGCGCCCTGCCGCAGGTCGCCGATGTGCGGGTGCTGGGGGGTATCGGCGTGATCGAACTCCATCAGCCCGTGGATATGGCCCGCGCCCAGGCGGCGGTCACCGCGCAGGGCGTCTGGCTGCGGCCCTTCGGCAGACTCATCTACACCATGCCGCCCTATGTGATGGATGACGCGGATCTCGCCAGCCTGTGCCGGGCCATGGTCAGCGCTGCAGAGGCCCAGCCATGACGGCCCCTGACCGCAGACACGAGCGCGCCATCACCGGCCGTTGCCCGGGAGCCCTCCGGTGACTGCGCCCGACCAGATGTCGCCGCTGCGCCGAAAACTGTATGAGGTGATTTTCGGCACCGATACGCCTGCCGGGAAAACCTTCGACCTGGTACTGATCGCCGCCATCCTGCTCAGCGTCGCCGCGATACTGGTGGACTCCATTCCCAGCGTTCACCTGCGCTTCAAGGACACACTGAAGTGGGTGGAGTGGAGCTTCACGCTAGTGTTTACCCTGGAGTACCTGGTGCGCATCTACTGCTCGCCCAACCCGCGCCGTTATATCTTCAGTTTTTACGGCCTGGTGGATCTGCTGTCGATCCTGCCCAGCTATATCGGCCTGGTCTACCCGGCGGCACGGCATTTTATTGTGCTGCGGATACTGCGGGTGCTGCGTATTTTTCGCATCCTAAAGCTGATCCGCTACATGGGTGAGGCCAACCTTTTGTTCCGCGCGCTGAACGCCGCGCGGCGCAAGATTTTTATCTTTTTGTTCTGGGTCATGACGATAGTGGTCGTATTCGGCGCGCTGATGTTTATCATCGAGGGCCCGGCCAACGGCTTTACCAGTATCCCGCGCAGCATTTACTGGGCCGTGGTCACCATCACCACCGTCGGCTATGGGGACATCACGCCCCACACACCCCTAGGCCAGGCGATCGCGTCGCTGGCCATGCTTACCGGCTACGCGATTATCGCCGTGCCCACCGGCATTATCAGCGCTGAACTGTTTGCCGAAGTGCAGCACAGCAAGAGCAACCGGGTCTGCAAACATTGCGCGCGGGTGGGCCACGATCTCGATGCGCGCTACTGCAAACACTGCGGCGAGGAAATGTGACCGTGAGCCTGATGCCCGCCCTGTTTATCGCCCACGGCAACCCCATGAACGCGCTGGCCGCCAACGCCTACAGTGCCGACTGGCACGATCTGATGGCACCCTGCCCGCGGCCCTCCGCCATTCTGGTGATCTCCGCGCACTGGGAAACCCGCAACAGTCAGATTTGCGCCGTCCCGCGGCCTGAGACCATCCACGATTTCCGCGGCTTTCCCGCCGAGCTGTTCGCCATACGCTACCCCAGCCCCGGCGCGCCGGATCTCGCCAGCCGCATTGCCAGGGAGATCCCCGCTATCGCACTCACCCGGGACTGGGGGCTGGACCACGGCAGCTGGAGCGTGTTGTGCCACCTGTTTCCCGAGGCCGATATCCCCGTGCTGCAACTGAGTCTCGCCACGGCGCTGACACCGGCCCAACACTACGCGCTGGGCCGGCAGTTGCAGGGTTTGCGTGCGGACGGTGTGCTGGTGCTGGGCAGCGGCAATATCGTCCACAACCTGCGCCGCTGGTTCAGTGATCCCGACGGCGATACGGGCTGGGCACAGCGCTTCGACCGCGCCGTCGCCGGGGCGCTGGAAAACCGCGACCACGCGGCCCTGATCAATTACCCGATCCTGCCCGAGGCCGCCCACGCCGTGCCGACCCCCGAGCACTATCTGCCGCTGCTGTACATCGCCGCGCTGCAACAACCCGGTGAGCCGCTGCGCATGTCACGGTTCGACGACAGCAGCCTCGAAGCGATCTGCATGCGCTCGGTACGGATCGGCTAGCGCGCCGCCGGAAATTCCTCGTGCCGGAAATTTTCAGCAGTGGCTTTTCGCGGGCGCCGTAGCAGCGCCCCACCCCTTAGCCGACAATACCGGCACCCGTGATCATGGGCAGCTGGTCGACGGTGACAATCCCCGGCGCCGCCGCACACACGGCGGCAATCGCATGTATGGCGGGCATGGCCGTGAGCGTGCCGGGGTCGAAATCCCGGGTGTGGCGCTGCTGGTAGACGCAGCGGATCTGCGGGTCGCCGTCGATCTCCACCACCCAGCCGTCTTCAACGGGCCAGTCGGGCGACAGCTTGTTGCCCAGTTTCCAGGCGATCTTCAACTCGATCACCGCTCGCCCCTTGACCCGCGCCGACCAGGTACAGCGCAGGCCGCTGATGCAGCCCTTGCCGATCTGCATATAACCGAGGTCCACATCCTCGGTGGCCGCCGCGTACTCCACATCGTAGTGGATCTCGTCCACCTCAATGCGCAGGGCGCGGGCCATCATCTCCACCGCTTCCTTGAAGGACGGCATGGCGCGCTCCGCCAGCCCCGGCGCCTCAGGATCATCCACCGGCAGGCCAAAGCCCACTGCCTCCCAGGTGCCCGCCGAGTCGTAGGCCGTGGCATCCACGGACTCCAGCACCGTGATCTTGTCGATGCGCGAGCAGCCCGCGGAGGCAATCAGGGCGAGGGTGTTGGACATCCCCGGATTGACGCCGGTGCCGTAGATGGACGAGCCGCCCCTGCGCGCGGCCTCCTCCAGCCGCGTCCTGGCCTCGGGCCCCAGCTGAGTGCCGGTAATGAAATACGCGGTGGTGACCACATTGCAGCCGGATTCCAGTATCCGCACCAGATGGTCGACATCCGGAAACAGCGGCATATAACTCACGCAGTCGGGTTTCAGCGCCAGCAACGCGTCGATGTCCTGCGTGGCGAGTACACCGGTGGGCGGCAGGCCACACAGCTCGCCGACGTCGCGCCCGACCTTGTCCGCGCTGTGGGTGTAGCAACCCACCAGCGCCAGGTCCGGGTGGCGCAGTATCGCCCGCACCGCCGGTTTGCCCACCACGCCAGTGGTCCACTGCACAACTCGCTTTACCATCACCACACCTCGGGTCTGTTGGACTGATCGGCACACTAAACCCTGCTGCGGCCCGCAGGCCAAGGGCGAGCCTGCGCTCTGTCGCCGGGGGTATTGCCGGCCAGACTAACAGGAATTAGTATCGCGCCCAGCACCGGGGGAACACCATGAAAACCACGCTACTCGCACTGCTGCTCACCGCCAGCGTCACCGTCCGGGCCGAGCCCATTGCCGTCGGCGCCCCCCTGCCAGCGCTGGCCATCGAAAAGCCCGGCGAACTGACGCTGCAGGGGGACGACATCCGCTTTGCGCCCTGGGACTCCAGCCAGCTCAGCGGCCGGGTCCATGTGCTGCAGTATCTGGCCGGACGCATGGCTGCCAGCAAGCTCAACGAGCCCCTCACCGACCGCCTGGACGCCGAGGACTTTCCCACCGACCAGCACCGGGTCACCACCATCATCAATCTCGACGACGCGCTGTGGGGCACCGGCGGCTTTGTGATGGGCGAACTCAAGAGCAACAAGCGTCGCTATCCCGAGGCGGGCATCATTGCCGATGGCAGCGGCCTGGGCCTGCGCACCTGGCAACTGGAGCCCAACAGCTCGGCCATCGCCGTGCTGGACGCCGACGGCGTGGTGCGCTTCTACCGGCAGGGCGCATTGAGCAGCGCGGAGATCGAACAGGTCATCGCACTGATCAGGCAGGAAATCGCCAGGCAGTCGACCCTGGCTCGCGACCGTTGATTACACAAGCTTAAGACCCGCACGGTTTACAGAGCCGGGCCCACTGCGGACAATCACCGCGCACTCACCGCGGTGACTGCACACGAAGTCGGGTTCACATTTCGCAGCGTATTACTGCGTAATAACGGGTGTAACCGTTGTCGCGGTAGCAATAACAGGTGCCACAGAGCCCTGACGATCACCCCAGACACACCGTCAAGGATCCACATCATGAATGCTTTTGCTCGCGCCTTTCTGGTCGTCAACGGCCTGCTCCTCGCCGGCTACGGCATCTGGTGTTTCAGCAACCCGCTGGTCCTGCAGGAGTACGCGAGACTGGTACAGAACACCGCCAGTGCCATGGTCGAGGTTCGGGCCATGTACGGCGGCCTGCAACTGATGGTGGGCTTGCTGCTGTTGAGCTGCGGACTGCACGTGGCGTACGCGCGCATGGGTCTCGCGGTCAGCGCCGTGTGCTTTCTGGGCCTTGCGCCAGCGCGCCTGGCCGGGGTGCTCCAATGGGGTCTCGACGACTACAACCTCGGCGCACTTATCTACGAGACGGTGTGTGTGGTGCTGTCGCTGCTGTTTCTGGCCCGCTGGAAAGCGGCCGCGCACCCATGACTATACCGGCGCCCACGCCCCGCCACGGTCTTTCAGGGAATAGTGATATACGATGAGCAAGACTTATGACTACATCATCGTCGGGGCTGGCAGCGCCGGCTGCGCGCTGGCCTGGCGCCTGTCACGGGAGGCCAGCCATCGCGTGCTGCTGCTGGAGGCGGGCGGCAGGGACAGTCACCCCATGATCCACGTGCCGCTGGGGTTTGCCTTTCTGATGAAAAACCCCAAGGTCAACTGGTGCTACCACACTGAGCCGGAAGCTGAAATGAACGGCCGCGAAATCGCCTGGCCGCGCGGCAAGGTGCTGGGTGGCACCTCGTCCATCAACGGCATGGTCTATATCCGCGGCCAGCGCGAGGACTACGACAGCTGGGCTGCGGCCGGCAACCCGGGCTGGAGCTACGACGACATGCTGCCCTACTTCAAGCGCAGCGAACACAACGTCAACGGCGCCAATGCCTACCACGGCACGGGCGGTCCGCTGTGGGTCGACAATGTCGCCAATAAATTCGAGATGGCTAACCTGTTCGTCCAGGCCGGCGTGGAAACCGGCATTCCGCCCAACGCGGATTTCAACGGCGAACACCAGGAAGGGGTGGGCTTCTACCAGGTCAACATCCGCCATGGTCTGCGCCAGAGCACGGCCCGCACGTTTCTGAAGCTGTGTGAAAAACGCCCCAACCTCAGCGTCGAAACCGGCGCACTGGCAACCCGTATCCTGTTCGATGGCAAGCGGGTGCGCGGCCTGCGCTATCGCGTCAACGGCGAGGAGCGCGTGGCCCACTGCCGCGGCGAAGTGATCCTGTGTGGCGGCGCGATCAACTCGCCGCAACTGCTGGAACTGTCCGGTATCGGCGACGGCGAGCGGTTGCAACAACTGGGCATACAAACCGTCAGTCACCTGCCCGGCGTCGGCGAAAACCTGCAGGATCATCTCACCGTCAATATCCAGCAGGGCCTCAAAGGCGTGGACACGTTCTACCAGGAGACCCGCCCGCTGGCGATGCTGGGCAATATCGCCAGATTCCTGTTCAGGCGCAGCGGCTTGCTGGCCCACCCCGCCGCACAGGTGGGCGCGTTCTTTCGCAGCAGCGACGAGGTGGACCGCCCCGACGCGCAGATACACTTCGCGCCCGCCGCCGGTGAGTACAACGAGAAAGGCGTGATGGTCACGGTGCCCGGCACCACCGCCACGGTCTGTTATCTGCGCCCCACCAGCCGTGGCTCGGTGCATGTCCGCGCCAATGACGCCAGCGTCTATCCCGCCATCCGCGCCAACTACCTGAGCACTGAACACGATCGCCAGCGCACGGTGGCCGCCATGCGCAAAACCCGCGACATCTTCATGGCGCCGTCGCTGCAGCGCTACCGCGGCCACGAAATACTGCCCGGCGCGCATGTCCACAGTGACACGGACCTGCTGAACTACGCCCGCGACAAGGGCGAGTCCGTCTACCACCCGGTGGGCAGCTGCAAAATGGGACGCGACGCCGACGCCGTGGTGGACGCGCAGCTCCGGGTCAGGGGTGTGGAAGGCCTGCGGGTCGCCGACGCCTCCATCATGCCCAGCATTCTGTCCGGCAACACCAATGCGGCCTGTATCGCCATCGCCGAAAAATGCGCCGATATGGTGCTCCGCGATCGCAACCGCCCCCACTGATCACGCAGGTAACTTAATAATGAGGAAGCCATCATGACCAACGCCAGTCCTCTCTCCCAGACCAGCACCCCGATCGAGGAGTTGCTGGCACGCCAGCGCGCCGCCTTCAACGCCGAAGGCCCGGTGGCCTATGAAACCCGCATCGACCGCCTCGACCGCGCCATTGCCCTGGTGGTAGATAACCAGCAGGTCATCTGCGAGGCCGTCAACGCCGATTTCGGCTGCCGCTCCAAACACGTCACCCTGCTGACGGATATTTTTACGTCGGTGAACACACTGAAGTTCGCTAAAAAAAATCTCAAGCAATGGATGAAGCCTGAAAAACGCCGCGCCCCGGTCCCGATGAATCTGTTCGGCGCGCGCAGCGTGATCCACTACCAGCCCAAAGGTGTGATCGGCATCATGACGCCCTGGAACGTGCCGGTGAATATGATCTTCAGCCCGCTGGCGGATATCCTGGCCGCTGGCAATCGCGCCATGATCAAACCGTCAGAATACACGCCGCGCACTTCTGAGCTGTTGGCCGAGCTGTTTGCCCGCTATTTCGAACCCACCGAGGTAGCCATTGTTACCGGCGGGCCTGAGGTCGGGGCGGCTTTCAGCGCCCAGAAATTCGACCACCTGATTTTTACCGGCGCTACCAGCA
>JAVEVZ010000148.1:0-7410 GCA_034004805.1 Spongiibacteraceae bacterium
AGGAGTTCATCACGCCCCACTGTCCGCAGCAAAACGGGATGGTGGAGCGCGTGATCCGCACCCTGAAGGAGCAGTGTGTGCACCGGCACCGCTTCGAAACCTGGCAGCACGCCAATCGCGTCATTGGTGACTGGATCCAGTTCTACAATACCCGTCGACCCCACCAGGCGCTGGGCATGAAAACACCTGCTAAAGCTTATGCATTAGCGGCCTGACCTGTGCAGAAAGGGCTGGGTCATTACAGAACTGCAAACCGCGAGTTGCAGGCTTGAAGAGGGTGCCACAGCGCTCGGGGCAGATGCAGGCATTGAGGCGCAAACTGAGCGGTCCGATAAACAAGCGGGGGAACAGCCGGGGGAGGTGACACGACAAGCGCAATCCTGTCGCCGCGCGCATGTCCGCTGGCGGATTATGCCCCTGGCCAGCGAGGCGCTGGTCGACACCCTGGATATCCATTACCAGCGCAGCTGGATCGGCCTGCAGAGCGGCGAGTTGGAGAGCTTGCTTGAGCCGGGCCTGCGCGCGGCGGCGCGTTTGCTGGCCGGGAGGTGACACCATGACGACGAGCCTGGAACACATTGAACAGCTTCTTAGCGACCAGGGCGCGCAGCCTCCCATAGAGCGCTGGGACCCTCCGTTGAGCGGCGATATCGATATTGTGATTGATGAGCAGGGCCGCTGGTTTCATGAGGGCGGAGAAATCGAGCGACTGGCCCTGGTGAAATTATTTGCCAGCATTCTTCGCTGCGAGGCTGACGGCCAGCACTACCTGGTGACCCCTGTCGAGAAATGGCGCATCCAGGTGGAAGACACGCCGCTGCTGATCGTAGATTTTGAAGAGACTGTGCGCGATGGTCGACCGGCACTGCTGTTGGAGCAGAACCTGGGCCGGCGGCAGTGGCTGGATGCCGAACACCCGCTGGTGCTGGAGGTCTATCGTGGACTGGAAATTCCCCGCCAGCTGCTGTCCAGAGGGTTGAGCGCGCGCCTGAATCGCTCCACCTATTATCAGCTGGTGGAGCGCGCCAGGGAGGCGCCGCTGGCCGATGGCAGGCCTGGTCTGGTGCTCGAAAGCTGTGGCGACGTTTACCCGCTGGGGCGCCTGGGCTGAGGGAATATCGTCGGACCTGCCGCAACTCTGCCAGGAGACTTTGGTCGGCCCTGGCTGAGCAGGGCAGGACTGCGGCAGGCGGCGCGTGTCACACCCCTGCCGCGGCCAATCTACATATTCGGGTAATTTGGCCCGCCACCGCCTTCCGGCGTCACCCAGACGATATTCTGGCTGGGATCCTTGAT
This sequence comes from Spongiibacteraceae bacterium, assembly GCA_034004805.1. Taxonomy (GTDB): domain Bacteria; phylum Pseudomonadota; class Gammaproteobacteria; order Pseudomonadales; family CAMLJR01; genus JAVEVZ01. The sequence goes on from JAVEVZ010000148.1 coordinate 1,297, forward strand.
GTCGCAGGTCTTGCAGTGGACGCAGTTCTGTCCGTTGATCTGAAAACGCTTGCGGCCTTCGACCTCCACCACTTCATAGACACCCGCCGGACAATAACGCTGCGCCGGTTCGTCGTAGACTGGGAGGTTGTGTTCGATGGGAATGGATGGGTCCTTGAGCGTCAGATGACAGGGCTGGTTTTCCTCGTGGTTGGTGTTGGACAAAAACACCGAGGACAGCAGGTCGAAGGTGATCTTGCCATCCGGCTTGGGGTAGGTGATCGGCTTGCATTCGCTGGCAGGCTTCAACTGCGCGTAATCCGGCGTGGGATCGCTCAGCGTCCAGGGCAGTTTGCCGCCGAAAATATTGATGTCGATGAACGCGTAAGCAGAGCCTAGCAGGTTGCCCCATTTGTGCTGCGCCGGGCCGAAGTTTCGCTGCATGTGCAGCTCGCGATACAGCCAGGAGGACTCGAATGCCGCGCGGTATTCCGTGAGCTCCTCGCCGGTTTTGTTGGCCTCAGTCAGCGCTGCGTGCAGTACTTCTGCGGCAATCATGCCGGACTTCATCGCGGTGTGGCTGCCTTTGATCTTGGCAAAGTTCATCGTGCCTGCGTCGCAGCCGACCAGCAGGCCGCCGGGGAAAGTCATTTTTGGCAGGGACTGGAGGCCGCCTTTAGCCAGTGCGCGGGCGCCATAAACAAGGCGCTTGCCGCCCTCGAGAAACTTGCGTACTTCGGGGTGAGACTTGAAGCGCTGGAATTCCTGGAAGGGATTCAGGAAGGTGTTGCTGTAGCCGAGGTCGGTGATCAGGCCCAGAGACACCTGGTTGTTCTCGGTGTGGTAGAGAAAGCCCCCGCCCGCTGCGCCGTGCTGCGCCAGCGGCCAACCGGTCGAGTGGAAGACCAGCCCTGGTTCATGCTTGGCGGGGTCGATTTCCCATATCTCCTTGATGCCGATCCCGTAGTGCTGCGCCTCGCTGTCAGCGTCCAGCTTGAATCTGGCCTGCAGCTGTTTGCCCAGATTGCCGCGACAGCCTTCGGAGAAAATCGTGTACTTGGCGTGCAGCTCCATGCCTGGCATATAGCTGTCCTTGTGGGAGCCGTCTGCCGCCACGCCCATATCGCCCGTGGCGATGCCCTTGACACGACCGTCCTCGTGGAACAGCACTTCCGCTGCGGCAAAACCCGGGTAGATCTCCGCACCCAGGCCCTCGGCCTGTTCGGCGAGCCAGCGGCAGACGTTGCCCAGACTGGCGATATAGTTGCCCTCGTTGTGCATGGTCTTGGGGGCGAGAAATCCGGGCACCCGCACGCCGCTGGTTTCGCTCAGCATGTAGCAGATGTGATCGCGCGTCACCGGAGTGTTGAGCGGTGCGCCGAGCTCTTTCCAGTTGGGGAACAGCTCATTGAGCGCAGTGGGCTCTATAACGGCGCCGGAGAGAATATGCGCGCCGACCTCCGAGCCCTTCTCGACGACACAGACACTGACGTCCTTGCCCGTCTCCTGGCTCAACTGGCGGATGCGACAGGCCGTAGCCAGGCCAGCCGGCCCTGCGCCGACGATGACCACGTCAAATTCCATCGCTTCTCGTTCCACGGATACCTCCTGATTGCACGGGTCGCTGGGCCAGCGAAAGTGGCCGCCAAGTATAAGAGCCGGTCGTTCAAAAGCCAATTCGACAGGGATGGATTGCCGGCATTGGGCCGCTGCGGTTCACTGTCGATGACGGCTCCGCAGTGCCGACCGGAATTGACTGGCGGTATGGCCGGCACTGGCGAAAAGCGGCGCAATATGGCGGCCGTGACGGGCTTTGTTGTTGACCTGAAAGGCATCTGGGGTCAAGATACGGCGGTTTTTTCGCCATCGAACCCCAGCACATAGGCTGGAGGTTTCCACTTCATGCATTTGCAACACTGAACGGGGAATCCATGAAGATTCTGGTAGCTGTCAAGCGAGTCGTCGACTACAACGTCAAGGTGCGGCCCAAGGCCGATGGGTCCGGGGTAGACCTCAACAACGTCAAGATGTCGATCAACCCTTTCTGCGAAATTGCCGTGGAAGAGGCCGTGCGTCTGAAGGAGAAGGGCGTCGCAACCGAAGTTGTGGCCGTTTCTCTGGGCGACAAGGCATCCCAGGAACAGATCCGCACCGCACTGGCACTGGGTGCCGATCGCGGTGTCCTGGTCGAGACCAGCGAAGAGCTCCAGCCGCTGGCGGTGGCCAAGCTGCTCAAGGCGCTGGTCGACAAGGAACAGCCGCAGCTGATCATCCTCGGCAAGCAGTCCATTGACGGCGACAACAACCAGACTGGCCAGATGCTGGCTGCGCTGGCGGGGATCGCGCAGGCAACTTTTGCCTCCGAACTGGTGGTGGACGGTGACAAGGTGCAGGTCACCCGCGAGATCGATGGCGGCCTGCAGACCCTGAGTCTGACGCTGCCTGCGGTGGTGACCACGGACCTGCGCCTCAATGAGCCGCGCTATGCATCGCTGCCCAATATCATGAAGGCGAAGAAGAAGCCTCTGGAAACCCTCTCACCCGCCGATCTGGGTGTCGACGTGGCGCCACGCCTCAAGACCGTGAAGGTCGAGCCGCCTGCAGAGCGCAAGGCCGGCATCAAGGTCGAGAGCGTTGAGCAGCTGGTTGAGAAACTGAAAAACGAGGCGAAGGTAATCTGATGAGCATTCTTGTCATTGCAGAACACGACAACGCCAGCCTGAAAGGGGCCACCCTCAGCACTGTGGCTGCGGCCAAGGCGATCGGCGGTGATATCGCGGTCCTGGTGGCCGGCAGCGGCTGTCAGGCAGTCGCGGACGCCGCCGCGAAAATCGAGGGTGTCGGCAAGGTATTGCTGGCTGACGATGCGGCCTATGGACACCAGCTTGCGGAGAACCTCGCTGCGCTGGTGGTGGACCTGGCCAAGGGTTACACCCATGTGCTGGCGTCGGCCACCACAACTGGCAAGAATTTCATGCCCCGCGTCGCCGCACTGCTGGATGTCGCGCAGATTTCCGAGATCATCTCCGTGGAGTCTGCCGATACCTTCAAGCGCCCGATCTACGCCGGCAACGTGATTGCTACCGTGCAGTCCGCTGACCCCATAAAGGTGATCACTGTGCGGGCGACCGGTTTTGACCCCGTGGCCGCCGAGGGCGGTTCCGCAGCGGTGGAGAGCGTGTCCGGCAGCCACAACGCGGGAGTCTCCGAGTTCGTCAAGGAAGAGCTCGCCAAGAGTGATCGCCCCGAGCTGACGGCGGCCAAGATTGTCGTATCCGGTGGCCGCGGCATGCAGAATGGCGATAACTTCAAACTGCTGTATGAGCTGGCGGACAAGCTGGGCGCCGCGGTTGGCGCATCGCGTGCGGCAGTGGATGCGGGTTTTGTGCCCAATGATATGCAGGTCGGCCAGACCGGCAAGATCGTTGCCCCTGACCTGTACATCGCGGTAGGTATCTCCGGCGCGATCCAGCATCTGGCCGGTATGAAGGACAGCAAGGTGATCGTCGCCATCAACAAGGACGAGGACGCGCCGATCTTTCAGGTGGCGGACTACGGTCTGGTGGCCGATCTGTTCGATGCTGTGCCGGCACTGGACAAGCTGCTGTAATCCAGCGCGATCGATAGCGAAAAGCCCGGCAGTGCCGGGCTTTTTTGTTTCTGCAACGGGCGTTTATGTGCGTATCTGCGGCCCATCACCCGCGTCGGCGGAACAGGGGCTCTGCGCGATCGTAGCTGGCCTGATAGGCGTCGCTGAACACCTCCAGGCTCTGCAGCGCGCTGTCGAGATCATCGGTGGCCAGGGCATAGGCGTTGAAACCGCAGCGGTGCATATAGAACAGCTGATCGCGTATAAACGGGCCGATAGCGCGCAGCTCCCCCTTGTAATGATGGCGTTTGCGCAGCGCCCGGGCATAGGAAAAACCGCGCCCGTCGGTGAACACCGGGAAGTTGATAGCGATTACAGTGAATGCCTCGAGGTCTGCTGCTATCGCGGCCGGTGGCTGGTCGCTGTCCAACCATACGCCGAGATCTGCGCGACCGCGGAGCTCCGCCTGGCGCGCCTGCCAGAGGGCCAGGGGAACGATCAGCGGGCCATCGGGGATCTCGATATCCACAGCATCCCGCTCGCCCAGTAATATGTGGCGGTTGGGCACCCGCTGGCCATCGCGGATAATCTCCGCTGGAGAGATGTCAGGCATAGACACGCTCCTTGAAGGGCTCAAGACCAATACGGCGGAATGTGGCAAGAAACGTCTCCTCGTCCTGGCGCTGCTCAAGATAAACGTCCAGCAGTTTCTCGACGACGTCCGGCACGTCTTCCTGCGCAATCGCGGGGCCCAGTATGGTGCCCAGCGAGGCGTCCATGGCCTGACTGCCACCCAGAGTGAACTGATAGAACTCCTGACCTTTCTTGTCGACGCCGAGTATGCCGATATGGCCCACGTGATGGTGGCCGCAGGCGTTCATGCAGCCCGAGATGTTCAGCTCAATGGGGCCCAGGTCATGGAGGTAATCCAGGTTGTCAAAGCGGCGCTGTATGGCCTCCGCGACCGGTATCGATTTGGCGTTGGCCAATGAGCAGTAATCGCCGCCCGGGCAGCAGATAATGTCGTTGAGGCTCCCCACATTGGGCGTTGCCAGACCGTTGGCTTCCAGGGCCTGCCAGACCGCGTAGAGATCCTGCTTGGGAATATCGGGCAGAATCAGGTTCTGGTAATGGCTGGTGCGGATTTCGCCAAAGCCGTAGCGGTCGGCGAGATCTGCAGCGACCTCCATCTGCTCTGCGGTTGCGTCACCCGGGGCATGGCCCGTGTTCTTCAGCGACAGGGTCACAATGGCGTAGCCGGGCTGTTTGTGGGCAGCGACGTTGTGCTTCAGCCAGCGCGCGAAACGCGGTTGCGACTGCGCAGTGCGCTCGAGTGCCGACTCGGCCGCCGCATCGTCCAGGGATGCATAGGGTGGCGGGGCGAAGAAGGCTTTCATCCGCTCGATTTCCGCGTCGGTCAGGGTGCTGGCGCTATCCTTGATGTCGGCCCACTCCGCCTCCACCGCGCTGCGAAAATCGTCTACGCCCATGGCCTTGACCAGGATCTTGATGCGTGCCTTGAACTTGTTGTCGCGGCGGCCGTGCTGGTTGTAGACCCGCAGGATCGCCTCCAGGTAGGTCAGCAGGTGGCGAGGCGGCAGATCGGAGCAGATTTCCGCGCCGATTTGCGGTGTCCGGCCGAGGCCGCCACCTACCAGTATCCGAAAAGCCAGCTCACCGGCCGTGTTGCGCACCAGTTCCACACCGATATCGTGAACGCTGGTGGCTGCCCGGTCGACTCGCGCGGCGCACACCGCGATCTTGAATTTGCGTGGCAGGAACGCGAACTCCGGGTGGAAGGTCGACCATTGGCGGATGATTTCGCACCACGGCCGTGGATCTTCCAACTCGTCAGCGGCGACGCCGGCAAACTGGTCAGCGGTGGTATTGCGGATACAGTTGCCCGAGGTCTGTATAGCGTGCATTTCCACCGAGGCCAGCTCGGCCAGAATATCCGGCACGTCTTCCAGCTGCGGCCAGTTGAGCTGCATGTTCTGCCGCGTGGTGAAATGGCCGTAGCCCTTGTCGAACAGGCGGCTGATCTCAGCCAGCTTGCGCAGCTGGCGTGAACTCAGGGTGCCGTAGGGGATGGCGATGCGGAGCATGGGCGCGAGGCGCTGAATGTAAAGCCCGTTTTGCAGGCGCAGCGGGAGAAACTGCTCCGGCGTGATAGCACCCGTCAGGAAGCGGTGCGTCTGGTCGCGAAACTGTGCGACGCGCTCGTCAATCAGCCGTTGGTCTATGGCATCGTACTGATACATCTGCGAAACCTATCCTCCAGAAGGACGCCTCCAGGCGCGCGAGACTGATCCAAAACGGCGGCCACCTTAGCAGAACTGTTTCACTTCGAGTACTGCGAAGCTTGCATATGCTCATAAGTGTTGAGCATAAGAGCTGTTTGATTTCCCTAACTATTCTGTGTGAATAGCGGGTGGTGTCGCTGCTATACTGCGCCTAACTTTCACGCCCGCAACGAGGTTGTCATGATTGAACAGGAACAAGCCAGCGACGCCAAAGCCGATGCCATTGCAGCCATCGCGATTATC
>JAVEVZ010000149.1:0-7273 GCA_034004805.1 Spongiibacteraceae bacterium
CCTCGCAATCCGCACCACCCAAAGCGTCAGACGCCAGACGTCAGACGTCACGCCCGCTTGCAGCGTCTCCCACCTGCAGTCTCCCGCCCCGGCTACTCCTCAAACCGCGGCGGCCTGCCCTCCAGTTGGGCGGTCATCGCCTCGGTGACGTCCTCGCTGCTGAGCAGTCCTGCATTCCATGTCGCTACATGGTTGAGACCGTCGGCGACGCTGTGATCGCGGGCGTAGAGCAGCATCTGTTTGGTGCCGCGCACCGCCAGTGGTGAATGCGCGGCGATTTTCAGCGCGATGGCGCGCACGCCGTCCTGCAACTGCTCGCGGTTCGCATAGACGCGGTTGACCAGGCCGATCCGCTGCGCCTCGGCGGCGTCGACGGTGTCCGCCGTGAGCGCCAGTTCCGCCGCAATGCCCTGCCCCACCACCGCCGGCAGGCGCTGCAGGGTGCCTACGTCGGCGGTCATGCCAATGGCGGTTTCTTTGACGCAGAACCGGGCGTCGGCGCTGGCGTAGCGCAGATCACAGCACAGGATCATATCCATGCCGCCACCGATACAGGCGCCGTGTACCGCTGCCAGCACCGGTTTGCGGCACTGCTCAATGGCGCTCAGGTTGGCCTGCATGGCGAGAATCTTGCGTCGCAACAGCTCGTTGCGGCGCGCTGCGTCCGGGGCCTGCAGTTGAGCGATATCGGCAAACATCTCCAGGTCCAGCCCGCTGCAGAAGTGCTTGCCCAGCCCCGTCAGAATCACCACCCGCACCGAAGGCTCACTGTCCAGCCAGCGAAAGCAGTCCTCCAGTTCCTGCCACAGCGCCGCATTCATGGCGTTGGCTTTGTCGGGTCGGTTCAAAGCGACGCTGGCCAGCGGCGCGTCGATTTCCACCGCCAGCGCGGTAAAGACAGGCTTCATGCGGGCTCACCCCGCCAGGTCTGCACAAACCGTTCAGGCGGATGCTGCGGCGACGGTTTGGCCGGGCGCGCGCGGGTCCCCAGGTACATAAAGCTGACGATGTGCTCATCCGCCGTCAGGCCCAGTCCCGCTTTGACCACTGGATCGGTGGCGTTTGGCCCCGTGCGCCAGATCCCCGCAAAGCCCTGGGCTTCGGCGGCCAGCAGCAGGGCGTGGGCCGCGCAACCCGCCGACAGCAGTTGCTCCTCAGCAGGCACCTTGGGATGGTCGCGCAGCGACGCGATCACCACCACCAGCAACGGTGCGCGCAGCGGCTGAGCCAGCAGTTTTTCGCGGGCCGCCGCATCCAGTGGCGTATCGCTGCGCGCTTCCGCGGCGCGCACAAACAGTTCACCCAGGGCATGGCGCGCATCGCCGGCGATGGTCAAAAACCGCCAGGGCGTCAAGCGTGCGTGGTCAGGCGCACGCAGTGCCGCGGCAAACATCTGCTCCAGGCTGCCCGCGTCGGGCGCGGGCTCGGTCAATTGGGGCGCAGAACTGCGACCCACCAGCAAGTTCATGGCATTCACTACACGCTTACCTCTCAGCTAGGGCCGCAATGGTAGGCAGCGTCGCGCGCCAAGAGCAACCGACGAGGCGCCGCAGCAGCGAGGGCCGGTTAACGCAAACCGCTGAGCGTCGCGTTACGCCCCCGCATCGCGGCGCATCAGCCAGTCGATACCGCTCACCAGCCACTGATAGACGGTGCTGCGCAGCTCGCGCCACCAGTCGCTGCGGTTGCGGTCCGCCTGGTCTTCGTGGGCCCGCTCAATAATGTAGGCGTGGACAAGGCGCGCGTCCTCGGCGCTCAGCACATCATCAAAGCGCGGCATACCGGCGCGCTCCATCATGCCTTGCCGCACGACTTTGTCGAAGTTCTCGTGCCACACCGCGGGCAAATGTCGCAGGTCGGGAATCGAGCCATCGGACACCACACTGAAGCCGTGGCAGCGGCCGCAAAACGAATTGTAAAGACTGCGTCCGCGCTCGATCTGCTCCTCGCTGACGTCCATCCGCGGCGGCGGCTCCGGGTAACTCAGCGCCGGCGGCGGCGGCGGCAACTGCGCCTTGCCCCCCAGCTTGAACACCATGACCCGGCCCGGGGTCGCGGCCTTTGCGTGGTCGATGCCGATGGTCATGCTCAGGGCACCGCCGCGCCCCACTGCCACGGCAATATACTGCTCGCCGTCCACCGCGTAACTGATGGGCGCCGCGAGCACACCGTTCTGTACCGCGTAATCCCAGAGCCGGGTGCCTGTGTCAGCGCGATAGGCCATCAGCCGACCGTCGGCACGTCCCTGGAACACCAGGTTGCCCGCCGTCGCCAGCACGCCACCGGGGTGCATATACGGATGCTCCGCGCGCCAGACTTCGCGCTGTGCGATGGGGTCCCAGGCCAGCAGATAAGCCCTGGGCAGATGGCGCATCACCGCCTGCTGCAGCGGCTGGCTGAGGGGCGCGGCATTGACCTCGTAACCGAGGTTCCAGTGGCGCGGATACTGCACGTAGTTCTCGGGACTGATTGCGACAAACTCCGAGCCAAAATCCAGTGCCGGGATATACATCAGGCCGGTTTGCGGGCTGTAGGCCATGGGCTGCCAGTTGTGGCCACCCATGGAGGTGGGAAATACCGTGGAGGGCCCGGTCAGCGCGCGCTGGCCCGGATTTTCCACCGGCCGCCCGGTCTGCAAATCGTAGTGGCTGGCCCAGCTCACTGTGACGTAGGGCTCCGCCGACAACAGCTCGCCGGTGACGCGATCAATCAGGTAGAAGAAGCCGGCCTTGGGCGCCTGCATGATGACCTTGCGGGTCTGCCCCTGCCACTCGATATCGACCAGACTCATCTGCTGCGTCGCGGTGTAGTCCCAGGTTTCGCCGGGCACCTGCTGGTAATGCCACACGTACTCGCCGGTGTCCGGGTTGAGCGCGACGATGGAACTGAGATAAAGGTTGTCGCCGCCGCCGGGACTGCGGATGTTCTGGTTGTGGGGCGCGCCGTTGCCCACTCCCAGGTACAGCAGATTCAGCTCGGGATCGAAGGCGATGGCATCCCACACCGTTCCGCCACCACCCAGCTTCCACCACTCGCCTTTCCAGGTGTCGGCCGCGCGCGCCATGGCATCGTTCTCGAAACCGTCGGCGGGGTTGCCCGGCACCGTGTAAAAGCGCCAGACCTGTTCGCCGGTGGCCGCGTCATAGGCGGTCACAAAACCGCGCACACCGTATTCCGAGCCGCCGTTGCCGATAATGACCTTGCCATTGACCACCCGCGGCGCGCCGGTGATCGAGTAGTTCTGGTCCAGCGGCGTAGTCTGCACGGACCAGACCTGCTCGCCGGTCCCGGCATCGATCGCCACCAGACGACCGTCCAGCGTACCGACAAACACCCGGTCGCCCCACAGCGCAACGCCGCGGTTTATCGCGCCACAACAAAACCGGTAGGACACCTCCCGCGGCACCTGGGGATCGAACTTCCACAGCTGGCGGCCAGTGACCGCGTCCAGCGCATAGACGACACTCCAGCCGGCGCTGACGTACATCACCCCGTCCGCCACCAGCGGCGTGGCCTCCATGCCGACGGTGGAATCGGTTTCCAGAAACCAGCTCAGGCTCAGCCCACCGACATTGTCGGCGTTGATCCGATCCAGCGGGCTGTAGCGCTGCTCCCGGTAATCCTTGCCGTAGCTGAGCCAGTTGTCGGCGTCGGCGGCTGCCGCTTTCAGGCGCTGGTCAGTGACGGGTGCCGCCCAGCCTGCGCTTGTCGACACCACCGTCGATAACAACAGCGGCAACAGAAATCTAACGGCGCGCGATCGCAACATGGCAGGTATCCCGGGTCAGTGTGGCCGGCATTGTAGCCCGCCGTGTGCGGGCTCATGTCGGGCTAACAGGATCGTAATGCGCAGGGCGGGATGTCCCTGCGCCGTTACTGCGCAGCGTTTCTGTTCTGCTCCCGCAGCGCCGCCTTGAGCTGCTTGATGCGCTCGGGTGTGGTCGGCTCGCCGCTCTCGTAATAGGCCTTCATGGCGAGCGCGACATCGCGAATGGTGCCGCGCATGGCCTTGTTCAGCAGCCACTTGTCCAGCAGGCGCCCGAACAGACCCATGGCAGGGGTGTAGATCAGTGTCGTGGTCAGCGAGGTCTGGCCGTTGCCGGCATCATCGATGCGGTAGCGGAACTGGGCCTCGGCAAATGGCGGCGGCGCGCCCCTGGCACCGCGGTGCAGGCGCAGCAGAAAACCGTGGCCCTCCTGCCATTCGACGACGGTTTCGTCCAGGCTTTTGCTGTCGCTCTGATAGACCCGGCGGCTGGCGCCGACACCGGTGGTATTGGCCGTGGTGATCTCGGTTTTGATGACGCCGGGAACGTAATCGTGTGCCCGCGTCAGGTCCTGCAGTTTTTCCCAGGCGATCTCCCTGGGCAGATTGATAACGACGCGCGCCGACACCTGATTGTGCATGCTGCGATCCCCGCATTATGAATTCGGCCCGTCTGGCAGGCTGTTGAAACGTATCGTGGTGTTACAGCCAATCGCTGTAGGGCGAATCCTGGCTGAGGTCCACCGCCTGCCCGTAACCGGGAACCCGTATTCCGTCGCGGTCATACCCGATGTGCTCGCCGTCCAGCACGTTGTGGTCGAACTTGTAGATCACCGGCAGCGGCCCCGTGAGGGCTTGCTGGTCATAGGCTCCGGCGCGCTCGGCCACCCTGTCATTGCGCTGCCGCCACGCCTTGAGCGCCCCGCGCCCATGACGGCGCTCCAGCATCCGGTTGACGATATGCGGCGCCAGCACCGTGGCACTGGCATTGTTGCCACCGAAGCCCTTGGAATTGAGGATCGCGACATCGATACCCTCGACGCCGACCTCGACGTGCTCTGGCCCCAGCCGCAGATGGCTCTGATGCACATCCGCCGCCACGTGATCAATGGTGGCGATACCCGGCACCACACCGTGCGCCCACACCCCCAGGCTGCTGACCAGCTGGTCCCCGGAAGCGGGGCCCAGGGTGTGGCCGAGATAGGCTTTCACCGCGGCCACCGGCCAGTTGCGAATGCCAAAGGCCCTGGCGGTTTCGTTGAGGATATGGGATTCGGTCACCCGGTTCTGGGGGGTACTGGAACCGTGGGCCTGGACAAAGCTGCGCCGCTGCAGAGATTCGTCGCCGACAATGGCCCGCGCCGCCGCCACCGCGCGGCCCATGGTCAGGTAGTTGCCCACCCCCGGTGAGGCGATGGATTTCTTGTGGCCGTCGGCATTGATAAAGACGTCGCTGACCGCGCCGTAGACGCTGAGCCCCAGCTCCAGGGCCAATTCATCGTCCACCAGCACCACACACTGACCGCCCTCGCCCAGGGTAAAGCCGCAGTTGGTGCTGAACGGGCGACTGGCGCGACGGCAGTCCAGGGCACCGCCGTCCAGGCCGCGCAGCCCCTCCTCGGTGGCCAGGGCGCCCATCGCCACATAGCCTTCGATCACATCCGGCACCACCGGCGCTTCGGAGCCGGCGATCACCGCAATGCGCGCGCGACCGCTCTGGATGTCCTGGATACCCATGCGCAGGTTATAGAGGAAGGACGCGCAGGCGCCGACGCCGCCGCCGGTATTGCCCATCGTTCCCAGTACATAAGCATTGATAAAGTCAGCGGGCATTTCCGACAGGCAGAAGGGCAGCTGTTTGGACGTCACGCGCTTGCCGCGATAGCGCGAGGCCAGCAGGCCGCCGGCGGCGTGTTCGTCCAGCTGGCCCATGGCACTGCTGGCGTAGACGCTGACCTGATCGGGCGAGACCCGCTCGCAGAGCTGCTCCCATTCCACCCCCAGGCTACCCAGCGCGTCCGACGCGGCGATGATGGCCAGCTGCAAGCCCCGCGGGTGACTGCGCGACGGATACAGCGCCTCGGGCACGAAGCCGCTGGGCAGCAACCCCGCTGTGGAGACCGGCAGGGCCTGCAGGGCGGGCAGCAGCAGTTCCGTTGCCTCGCTCAGGGTCACGCGTACCAGGCCATCCGCCAGCTCGGCAACACGCCAGCCCGGCGGCAATGGCTCGGGCACGTAGCGCGCCTTCATCACCAGCGAGCCGGTCCCCTCCGCGCCCGCCAGCACCGGCAGGCGCAGATTGACCGGCACCTGGTGCGGATCAAACCAGGCCGGCTCGATACGCCGGATCAGGCTGTGCTCCAGCAGCGACGCCGCCAGACCGGCGCCGATGGCGCCGCCGCCCTCCGGTAACTGCCCGGTCAGTGCCGCGAGGGCCTGCAGGGTCTGCTGGCGGTGTGCGGCGCCCAGACTGTCCCAGACCGTGCGCCGGTAACCATGATGAAAGGAGCTGCGGCCGGCGGCATTGACGCCGCCAAAGCCGACGATGACGGGTAGCTTTGCCATAATCGCTTGTTTATCAAGGGCCTGCATGGCCGGGGTGAGGTGGAATGCGGGCTATTCTAATCAAATTAAGCACCCGTCTTTCGCCCATATCGGACATAAGCTTGGCCATATCCGACAAGCACGCGCTATCCTGCCCACCTCAACCGATCCCCACCGACAAGGAGGCCTCATGGTCAGCATTACCCTGCTGGCGCTGCCCAATGCCCTCGCGGGCAGCCTGACCCTGCCCCTTGAGATGCTCAACGCCGGCGCCAGTCTGGCGCGCAGCCAGCGCCGCGACGGCGACTTCCACTGGCAGATGGCGAGTCTCGACGGGCTGCCGGTGACCACGGCCAGCGGCCTCAAGCTCCAGCCTGACCTGCGCGCCGACCAGGTCGAGCACACCGACCTGTTGCTGGTGCCCACTCTGTGGCGCAACCCGCTCAGTACCCTGCGCCGCTGCCGGCCATTGCTGCCCTGGCTGCGCGCCCTGTCGGCCCGCCACACCCGCATCTGCACCGCCGGCACCGGCAGCTATCTGCTGGCCGAGGCGGGGCTGCTGGACGGGCGCCCGGCCACGACCCACTGGCATTATTTCGACAGCTTCAGCCGCCGCTACCCCAGGGTCGAGCTCAAGCGCGACTACCTGATCACCGAGGCCGACAACCTGTACTGCGCGGGCTCCATCAACGCCTTTTCCGACCTGATGGTCTATATGAACGAGCTGCTGTTCGGCCACGAGATCGCGGCCCGGGTCGCGGCGCAGTTCTCACCGGAAATTCGCCGGCCGGTCGAACTGCAGCGCTTCCGCGCCTCACTGATCAACCTGCACCGCGACGAACTGGTGGTGGAGGCCCAGGGATGGCTGCGCGAGCGGCTGGGCGGCAGCGTGCTGATCAGCGCCCTCGCACAGCAGCTGGGCATCAGCGAGCGCTCCCAGGACCGGCGCTTTCAGCGCGCCAT
>JAVEVZ010000150.1:0-7246 GCA_034004805.1 Spongiibacteraceae bacterium
ATACGCATGCAGGACAAGCAGGGCAGCGTCATCAATCCCGGCAGCTTTCTGGAGGTCGCCCGCAAACTGCGCCTCGATCGCCAGATCACCCGGATCATGCTCGACAAATGCTTCGCGACTTTCAGCCATCAGCCCTGCGAGTTTTCCATCAATCTGTCATACGCCGATCTGATTGATGACGAGCTGAGCGCCTTTATCAGGCGGCGGCTTGAAGAAACCGGCGCGGGACCGCGCATTATTTTCGAGATACTGGAATCGGACGGCATCGAGAACTACCAGCACGCGCGGCATTTTATCGACGAGGTCAAGGCGTACGGCTGCCGCATCGCCATCGACGACTTCGGCACCGGCTACTCCAACTTTGAGTACCTGCTGCGCCTGGACGTGGACCTGATCAAGATCGACGGCAGCCTGATACGCCAGCTGGACAGCGACACCAACGCCATGATCCTCACCCAGGGCATCGTCAATTTTGCCCACAGTCTCGGCATCGCCACGGTTGCCGAATACGTTCACAGCGCCGTGATCCAGGAGCGGGTCGTGCAGCTGGGCATCGATTTTTCCCAGGGCGAATATATCGGCATGCCCACGGCCCGGCCGACAGCCCACCTGGATTCGGAAACCTGCTGACCCGCTGTGCGGCGGGCCCGCCCGGGCTCAGATGATAGGCCCGTTGATCCAGGCAAACGCATCCAGCAACAACAGGCTGAGCATGCTGACAAACCCCGCCTCGATAATACTGCGCGACACCGTCCAGGTATTGCCGTCCTCGTCCATGCGGTAGATGTTGGGAAAGCTCACGACAAAATAGAGTGCATAGCACAGGGACCCGACCATCAGCATCGCTCGCAGGTCTTCGTACCAGACATTGTCGGTGGCCGCACCGGTGATATAGAAAAACGTTTCAGCCCACGCGAAAAACAAAGCGGTAACCGCGACGATCACTACCCAGCTCAGCCAGCGCGCGCCGGCGCCAAGGCCGTGGGTCATGGTTCTGACCCTGCGCATGCAAACCACCGCGGCGGTGTGATAGACAACAAAGAAAGCAATCGCATTGAAGTACATGCCGAGAGGAATTTTCTTGGCCTCCATCAGCGCCGTCGCCTCGTTCGGCCCCAACAGGTTGGAGTCCAGATAAAGCGTCACCTCCGGAAATCGGTAGCGCATGCCCAGCACTTCAAAAAAATATTCAGTGTGAAAGTAAGTGGCGAAGAAGACGTATACCGCCATATACACGTTGAACTTGAACCAGTAGCTGTGGTGCCACGCCACGCCGCTGGTGCGGCGCAGCCACAGGGGCAGCAGCAGGCAGTAGGGAATCCACATCAGCAGGTTCTGGGTGACATGCCAGAAATTGCCCACGTCCAGCCAGCCCATGCCCTGCACCAGGGCGTTATAGGCGAAAAATACCGGAATAAAGCCCAGGAAGAACTTTTCAGCCCAGGCCTTGTCGGGGTTTTTGGAAAACCAGTAGCCACTGTTCGCTGACATGGGTGCGCTCTCTGTCACGGGGGTATAGCGACGGACTCTATCGCTATTCGCCACACCCATCGACCATGCTATGGTTAATACGGGTATTAACCGCAGCGAAACAATCATTCACCGCTACAGCCACAGAGCATCCATCCATGAGCGAGCTGCGCAGGCTGCGGTTGTTCATCCAGGTCGCTGAGGCGGCCAGCTTTACCCAGGCGGCACAGAGCAGCGGGCTCAGCGTGGCTGCTATCAGCAAGAACATCGCCCAGCTGGAACGCGCCCTCGGAGTCACGCTGCTGCAGCGCACCACCCGCAGCGTCCATCTCACCGACGAGGGCCGGCAGCTCTACCAGGAATCCCGCGCGGCGCTGGCTGCGCTGGACACAGCGCTGCTGGACGTGCGGCACAAAAAGGACGAGCTTCAGGGCGTGGTGCGTCTGTCCTGCGTAACAGCCTACGGCCGCTACGCGCTGATCCCCGTTTTGCCCCGGCTGTACGCCCGTCACCCGGGCATCAAGCTCGACATCAGCTTTCGCGACGCGACCCAGGCTAGCAACCGACGCGATGCCGACATCCGCATCACGTGGGGGGAAAGCTACCAGACCGACAAGGTCTGCAGGCGCCTGTGTGTCATGCCACTGGTGATGGTGGCCAGCCCTGATTACCTGCGCCATCGGGGCGCGCCCCGCCACCCGGACGAACTCGCAGCCCACGACTGTATCGGTGCAGGTCTGGTCACCGGAGTCGCTGCGCGCTGGGTACTGCGCCCTGCGGGCACGCGTCGCAACGCCGCGCCGCAGGTGTTCCAGCCCGACGGCCGCCTGATTGTGCGCGACGAGCTGGAAACCGTGATCGACGCCGCGCTGGCGGGGCTGGGCCTGACTGTCGTGGCGGAGCCCAATGTGACCGGCCACCTCAACAGCGGGGCATTGCAGCGGGTGATGGACGACTACACGATTGAGGGCCACAGCGACCGCTTTGCAGAGATCGTCCTGCAATACCCCCGACGTGGTGCGATGTCGGCGCGGGTCCGTGCGGTGGTGGATTTTTTGCTGGAGATGCTGGAGACCCGCTGAACGCCGCGGGCCTCCAGTTACTGCCTGCCGAGGCGCTGCACTACAGCTGGTTGATCTGCAGCCTGGGCGCAACATTGTCGAAGAACTGGCGCAGGGTGTACCAGCTCGTCTCCGCGTCCATCCCACCCACCAGCGGGTGCAGGATCAGCGCATCATTGGGTGCCATGGTTTTCGCCCGGTCCAGCACCTGCTCGGGGGTCGCGGTCTGGTAAGTGCCCAGTGCTTTCAGCGCATCGGCATCCAGCGCCGCGTCGAACATGCCGTCCTGGGACGCACTGGCCTGCCAGCGCGCGTAGGTGTTGGTCTCGTAGAGGCAATAGGGTGCAATGCGCTCCCAGGTCTGCTCGGGGTTCTCGGTCACATACAACAGCGAAAACGGCATTTCCGCCTGATAGCGCGGTGTCCGCCCGAGCGCTTCGCACTCACTGACATACAGCGCATTCAGGCTCGGCAGGCCCGCGATATAGGCATCTCCCAACGCCGCTGCGCGGCGCGCCGACGGCGCCGCAATGCCCCCCATGAACAGCGGCGGATGCGGGTCCTGAAAAGGCCGCGGCGAAATCCTGCAGGGCCTGCCGCGAAACTCGAAGGACTCGCCACTCCAGGCCTGCTTGAGGGCCCGAACGCCCTCCTCCATCAAGCGCCCGCGCTGCTTGGGATCCACGCCAAACATGGCCATTTCCGACGGCACATAGCCGCCCAGCAACAGCGCTTCCGCACGGCCCCGGCTGAGATGGTCCAGCACCGCCAAATCCTCGGCGAGCCGCAGCGGGTCGATAAACGGCATGATCGCGTTGACCTGCAGGCGCACGTTTTTGGTCACCCGGGCGGCTGCAGTGGCCAATACCACCGGACTGGGCAGATAGTTGTCGTCGGTGCCGTGGTGCTCGCAGAAATTGATGGTGACCGGATAGCCCTGTGCGTCGATCCAGGCAATCTGCTCCAGCGCGATATCGTACATGTCAGCCAGGGAGACCGACGTGGTCGCCGCCGGTGTCCGGCACTCGTATTTCACACAAACATAGGCCATGTCAGTTCTCCGTTAATGCGTAATGCAGTCAATCAGGTCAGTCAATGCGGGCGCGCCGGTATCGCGGGTCCGGCGCAGATAATGGTTGGTCCTGTACAGGCCAGACCGGCAGATAAACTCCCGGGCAGCCTCGACGTCTTCAGTGATATACAAAGACATGGGGCAACGCACATCGTGGCGAAACGCCAGCGCGGCCACAGCAACCGCGTAACTGCGGCATCGGGAAGCCCGCCGGCAGGCACATTCAGGCCGAGACTCTAACGCCGGTCTACAGCGGGGGCAAGTTGCGGTCGACCGCCACCACCAGACCGCGCTGCGTTGACACTGGCCGGGGAGCACTGAACACTACCGGGAAAATCCGTGGAGCAAGCACCTATGCACGTTTTGGTAATGGGCGGCAGCCAGTTCAATGGACTGGCCGTCGCCAGGGAACTGATTTACCAGGGACACCAGGTAACGACCGTCAGTCGCGGGCAGTCCACCAAGCCGCTGCCCGCCGGCGTCGAACGCCTGTACGCCGACCGCACAGACCCTGCGCAGCTCGAGCGCGTACTGGCCGGGCGCGCCTTCGACGCCATCGTCGACCTGTGCGCCTACCAGCTGGCGGACGTGGAGTCCATGGTCGAGCTCTTCAGCGGCCGCTGCGGCCACTACCTGTTTCTCAGCTCCACTGTCATCTACAACCAGACCCGGCTGCTGCCCATCACCGAGCACCACCCCGTGGAGCGCGGCGCGCGCCAGGGTGACTACGGCCTCAACAAGCTGCTGTGCGAGGACTACCTGCTGCAGCAGTACCGTGCCCACGGCTTTCCCGCCAGTATCGGCGTGCTGTCCATGGTATTCGGCCCCGACAATATCATCGCCGACCGCGAGCAGCGGATGTTTGCCCGCCTGCTGGCCGGCCGGCCCGTGCTGATACCGGGGGACGGCACCACCATGGGCCAGATCGGCCACGTGGAGGACTCCGCCGCGGCCATGGTCGCCATGCTCGGCAAGCCCGTGACCTTCGGCAAGCGCTACAACCTGGTCAGCGACGACTACTACACCGATGAGGGCTATGTGGATACTTTTGCCGATGTCGTCGGCGTCGAGCCGCGCAAGGTGTTTGTGCCCCACGCGCTGATGGACGATCTGTGGAGCGGCCGCGTCAAACTCGATATCCCCAACATCCAGGCCACTATCGATACCCGCACCAGCGACGCCGATAAACAGATGATGGCGCTGTTCAATCTGACCAAGATCATCCAGCGCTCCGGCTTTCATATCCACCCCTGGAACGCCAACGTGATCTACAGCATCGAGCGCATCAAGCAGGATACCGGCTGGCGCCCGCGCTACAGCTTCCGCGGCGCCGTGCAACACACCTTCGACTGGTACAAGGCCCAGGGCCTGGATAAAACCCAGTCCTTTGATTTCGATTTTGAAGACCAGCTGCTGGCAATGATCGAAGCCGGCACCTATGCCACCCGATGAGGTCCCGCAGGCCACAGATCTGCATGCGTTAAACCGGCGTCAGCGCGCGGGAGTTTTTACAAATCCGAACTACACTGTGCGTGAGTTGCTGCAGAGTCTGCGGCGACAAAAATCGAGTATTTGGCACACCCTTCAGAAGAGCGAGAAACCGATGAGAACGTCACGGATGAAATGCCAGGTGAAAAACGCCGCGTTGCTGGCCGCATTGATCGCAGCGACCCCCGCACTGGCGCAGGACTTCAGTTATACCTATCTGGAAGCAAGCCGCTGGGACACCACCGAAAAGTCCGATATCGGCCTCAAGAACGACGAAATCAAATCCCACGGTTACACGCTTACCGGCTCCTATCACTTCGATGCCGGCCTGCTCGTGCAGCTGCACTACAATGACGGCAAAGTCGACAAGGCATGGGGCGACAAACCCTCTGCGCTTGGCGTCAGCGCCGACCTCGACGGGTGGGGACTCTTTGTCGGTGGCGCCGGCCAGGCCCGGAAAGACGTCAGTCTGTGGGGCGGCCTGGGCTACGAACGCGACACCGTAGAAATCAGTATCGCCGGCTACGGCAGCGAGTCCTCCGACTTCGACACCTACAGCGCGGGCGGCGGCGTCCGCTACTGGCTGGTATCGATGCTTGAAGTGAACGCGGCGCTGCGCTTCAAGCACTTCCGCGATGACATGGGCTACAGTGACAACGACGTACAGGTCAGCCTCGGCGCCCGCCTGCAGCCCGCCGAACTGGTGTCCATCGGCGTCAACTTCGATTACCTGCTGGATTATCGCAGCGAGGCCCTCTCGGCCGACGTGAGGCTGCAGTTCTGATGGCGCACTGCTGAACGCATGGATCGTCCCGCATTCCGGCCGGCGCACGCCGGCTTTTTTATGCAAAGCAAACACGGCAGGCGTAGACTCTGCCGCGTATGCATCTCGCACACGGACGATCCATGAAACACACGATTCTGGTGGTGGGCGGCGGCGCTGGCGGGCTGCCGCTGGTGACGCGACTGGGGCGCCGCCTGGGCAAGCGCGGTGACGCCGATATCGTGCTGGTGGATGCCTGCAACAGCCATGTATGGAAGCCGCGTTTCCACGAAGTCGCCACCGGCGCGATCGACGGCGACCTGGATGCGGTGGACTACCGCGCCCACGCCCGGCTCAATCACTACCGCTTCGAGCCGGGTCGCCTTTTGTCGGTCAATCCCGAGGCCAGGCACATCACCCTCGCGCAGATCAGCGACGACAGCGGTGAAGAAATACTCCCCGAACGCACGCTGCAGTACCACACGCTGGTGCTGGCAATCGGCAGCCAGAGCAATGATTTCGGCACGCCCGGTGTGCAGGAACACTGTTATTTTCTCGATCGCCGCGACCAGGTGGAGCGTTTCCGCGAGCGCTTTCTGGCCCTCTGTATGCGCGCCGACTACCAGGACACGCCGCTGCGTATCGCCATTGTCGGTGCCGGCGCCACGGGGGTGGAACTCGCCGCGGAAATCCACCACGCCATTGGCATCCTGGGCCTGTACGGCCACCGGCATCTCAGCCGCTCGCGGCTACAGGTCGATCTGATCGAGGCGGCGCCGCGCATCCTGCCGCCCCTGCCCGAGCGTGTCGCCGCTGCCGCCGGCAGGCGCCTGGAGCAGCTGGGTGTCCGGTTGTACGTCAACACCAAGGTCAAGGCGGCAGAGGCGGGTGCCTTTATCACGGCCGACGACCAGCGCATGAGCGCGGACCTGCTGGTGTGGGCCGCCGGCGTCAAGGCTTCACCGCTGCTCAACACCATTCCCGGCTTGAACAGCAACCGTATCAACCAGCTGGCAATTCGCGACACCCTGCAGGTCGAGGGTCGCGATGATATTTTTGCCATCGGTGATTGTGCCAGCCTGATCCCAGCGGGCGCAGAGCGCGCGATCCCACCGCGCGCCCAGGCCGCTCAGCAGATGGCCCTGCACGCGGCCAAAAACATTGAACACAGGCTCAGGAGCGAACCCCTGCAGGCGTTTGTCTACCGCGACCAGGGCTCACTGGTATCGCTGTCCAGCTACAGCTCGGTGGGCATGCTGATGGGCAACCTCAAGGGCGGCAATTATTTTATCGAGGGTTGGCTGGCGCGGATGATGTATGTCGGCCTGTACCGCATGCACCAGGCCGCGCTCTACGGCTGGCCCCGCACCCTGATCCGGTTGCTGGCCGGCC
>JAVEVZ010000151.1:0-7242 GCA_034004805.1 Spongiibacteraceae bacterium
GTAGCACCTGGGCGTACTGGTCGGTGTTGATCAGCGGGCCCTGGACCTGCTCGCTGGCACTGATGGTCTGGTTGTCGAGGTTGGGGCGCGCGCCCAGGCCGCCGGCGGCGATCTGCGCATTCTGGGCGCGCAGGGCCGCATTGACGTCGTCGGGGGTAATGCCAAAGCCCAGCATGCGGTCGGTGTCCAGCCACACGCGCATGGCCAGTTCGCTGCCGAACAGCTTGGCCTCGCCCACACCCTTGACGCGCTGCAGCTCGGGCAGCACGTTGCGCGCGATGTAGTCGCCCAGGGTGGCTTCATCAAGACGGCCGTCCTTGGAGGACAGGGCGACGATCATCAGCACGTTGCTGCGGGTCTCCTCGACCCGGATGCCCTGTTGGATCACGGTCTGTGGCAGTCGTGAGTTGACCCTGCTGAGGCGGTTCATCACATCGACCCGCGCCAGGTCGCCGTCGGTGCCGGCGGCGAAGGTCACAATGATACTGGCCTCGCCGCTGGCCTGGCTCTCGGACTCCATGTAGATCATGCCCTCGAGACCGTTGAGTTCGTTCTCGATGATGCTGATCACGCTTTCGTCCAGCACCTGGGCCGAGGCGCCGGGGTAGTTGAAGGACACGGTCACCTGCGGCGGCGCCACGTTAGGGTACTGGGTCACCGGCAGCTGCGTGATGCACGCGGCCCCGATCACCAGCATGAACAGGGCGATAACCCAGGCAAATATCGGCCGGTCGATAAAGAAATTGGGCACGGTGGTTCCTCAGTTGGCGGCCAGGCCGTTGCCCTGCCAGGGGCGCGTGACCACCGTGGCGCCGGGGTAGAGCTTCATAAAGCCATCGACCACCACGGTGTCGCCGGGCGCCAGGCCCGCGCGGATCACCCAGCGGTTGCCGACCGCCGTGCCGACCTCGACCTGGCGCGGCGCGAGCTGGCCGCTGCCGTCGACCAGCATCACGCTGTCGCCACTGGCGTCGCGCCGCACCGCCTGCTGGGGCACCAGCAGGGCATTGGGGTCGCGGGCCTGGGGCACCCTGACCCGGACGTACATCCCCGGCAGCAGTATGCCCTCGGGATTGTCCACCCGCGCGCGCAGGTGGATCTGGCCGGTGTCGCGGTCCACCTGCAGGTTCGAGAACAGCAGGGTCCCGGGCAGCGGGTAGACGCTGCCATCGGCCAGCACCAGATCCACCGCCAGGCCGCCGTCGCTGTCGAGCCGCTCCAGCTGCCCGGTGGCCAGCGCCCGGCGCAGGGCCAGGACTTCGACGCTGGACTGGCTGAAGTCCACATACAGCGGATCGATCTGTTGCACGACAGCCAGGGGCGTGGCCTCGCCCTGCCCCACCAGTGCGCCTTCGCTGACCAGTGAGCGGCCGATGCGCCCGGCGATGGGGGCATTGACCTCGGTATAGCTGAGGTCGATCTCGGCGCGCTTCAGCTCCGCCCGGGCGACCAGGACCTCGGCGGCGGCCTGCTGCTCGGCGGCCTCGGCATTGATCAGCTCCTGTTCGCTGATCGAGCGGCTTTCGCGCAGCTTCCGCGAGCGCCGGGCCTGGGAACGGGCCTGCTCCAGATTGGCCTCGGCGCGGGCCAGGTTGCCACCGGCGCGATCGCGGTCCGCTTCGATGGGTGCGGGATCGATGCGGTACAGCGTCTGGCCGGCGCTGACATCGCTGCCCTCCTCGAAGACCCGCGCCTGGAGGATGCCGGCGACCCGGGCGCGGATCTCGGCCACCCGCCAGGCCTCCAGCCGGCCCGGCAACTCGCGGGTCAGGGTCAACGGTTCGGCGGCCACGGTGATGACCGAGACCTCCACCGGCGGTGGCGGACCGCCGTCGCCGGGCTTGTCGCCACAGGCGGACAGGCCGATACCGGCAGCGAGGAAAAAGGCGGCGACCGAAAGGTGGTGAGTGGGGCGGGGCATTGGGAATTCCACAGACTGACGAAGGCGCCCGTCCTGGGCGGTCGGGGAATTTTGACAGACTCGTCATAAATGACAATAGCGTCAATTATTGACAGGGCCCGGGCCGGCCATAGAATCGGCGTCATTCCCCTCCTGCCGAGCGCCAGCATGGTCCAAGTCCCGGTGGCGATACCCCCCAAGCGCGAGCGCACCCGCTCGGCAATCATCGCTGCGGCGATTGCGGTGATCGCCGAACACGGTCTGGAAGCGGCCAATATCGACGCGTTGATGCACAGCGCGGGCATGTCGCGGGGCACGTTCTACAACTATTTTCCCAGCCGCGACGCGGTGCTGTGGGCGGTGGTGGACCATATCTGCGAGCGCGTGGCGAGCGAGGTTGCCGGCCGGCTGCCGGATGATCTCGGCCCCGAAGCCCTGGTCGCATGCATGATCCTGGGCTTTCTGCAGTTTGGCAGCAACAACCCCGAACTGGGCTGGGCCCAGGTGCATATCGGCGGTGGCACGCCCTGGCTGGTGCCCGACGACCCGGCAATCAACCGCTTCCAGAATCTCAACGCCGCGCTGTCACAGCTGCTGGGTGACGACGCGGCGCTGGCGCTGGGGATTGCTTATATCGAGGGCGTGGCGCTGATGGCCCTGCGGCGTCTGCTGGAGCAGCGCATCGCCGGCGACGATGTGGCGCGACTGGTGGCGTTCACCCTGCGCGGCCTGGATGTTCCGCGGCAGCGCATTGCACCTGCGGTGGAGGTCGCGCGCCGGTTTGCCGAGACGCTGCGCCATCGCCCGCTGCAAGCGCAGACTCGCGAGCGCTGAGTTGATTGGCGCGATGCGCGACAAAAAACTGGTCGCTGTCACAGCAGAAGCACAGTATAAACAAGGCTGTGGCTGGCGTCGGTTGCCGATATTTTCACCGCGACGTATCTGTTTGCCCGGCACATAAACAAAATGCACCAGGAGAGGGTATCGACCATGAACGGAAAGCGAATTGCAAACCTGTGTCTGCTGGTTGGTCTGATGGGACTGACCGCCTGTATGGTTCAGCCCCAGGTGGCAGGTGAACAACCAGTGGAAAACGGCCTGTATCAGGTCAGGCAGAGCGGGATGGATACGGCGCTGACCAATCCCGATGCGAACTTCGGTGCTTACACCAAGGTCCTTCTCGCACCGCTGGATCTGTCGTCGGTGCATATCGTGCAGCCTTCACTGGGCATGGGCGACCGGCCCTTCAGGCTCACCGATGAGGTGCGCTCGGCGCTGCAGACCGCCTATACCGACATGGCGAAAAAATATTTTGTGGCGCGCGGCGGCTACGAGCTGGCAGACAGTGCAGGCCCCGGTGTGATGACGCTGCGCGGTGCCATCACCGAGTTGCGTCCCAACGCGCCCAATGACAGCGCCGGCAGCCGCGCCGGCGGCTATTCGGCGCGCTCTGAGATCTACAGTGAGGGCGCCGGCGACATGACCGTGAGTGCCACCCTGTCCGACAGCAATACCGAAGCGGTCCTCGCCCGGTTTGCCGACCGGCGTCGCGGCTCGCGCATGTGGGGGCCGAACAACAAGGTGCACAATTTTGCGGACGTGCAGCGTGAGTTTGCGAGCTGGTTTACCCAGCTCACCAGCACCATCAAGGCCCTGGAAGGAACGGCTGACAACGCTGTGGCAGCGCCACAGCCATGATCGGTCGCGCGCTGGCGGCTGCGCTGGTGTTGTCGGGTCTGCTGGCCTGCAGCGGGCAGCAGACCCAGGTGGATGAGGACCGCGGCCTGGCGGCCAGCGGTCTCAGCAGTTTCAGCTGGCGATCGACGCCGCTGCAGGCCACGGGCAGGCAACAGCAGAGTCTGATTTTTCGCGCCGACCCGCTGATACGCCAGGCGCTGGAACAGAGTTTTGCGCGGCGCGGCTATCAACCCGTCGCGGCGCGCGGCCAGCTGCAGGTCGATTACCGCGTGATGCGTCTCAGTGAGCCCGCCGGTGATGGCCCACTGTTGCCCCGCGACCAGCTTGAGCAGGGTTGGGACGGGCCAGGCGCGATCGACAACCCCACCGCGTTCTACAACCACCCGACCCTGGCGACGGTGGAAACGGTCACCCTGCTGGTCACGGTGTTCGATGCCGCCAACGGCACGCTGCTGTGGCAGGGCCGCAGCTCGCAGCGGGTCGATGACCTGGAGCCCCGGGATACGGAGCTCGCGCGGCTGATCAGGCAGCTTAGCCAGCAGCTGGAGCGGATAGTGCCCGCCGCTGGCGGTTAGACAGTATGTTCAAATAACGCCAAATAACACGAGGACGCACTCTATGATCGGCCGAACCCTGAAAGCTCTGTTGCTGGTCAGCCTTGGCTGGCTGCTGCTGGCCTGTGCCAGTGCCCCCAAGGTCAGTCTCGACTACAGCCCCGAGTTTCGCTTCGACGCGATAAAGAGCTACAGCATCGTGCCGCCCACCGGTGCCGCGCTGGCGCAGGCGGGGCTCGCCACTCAGCGCATTGAAAACGCGGTGCGCGAGCAGATGGCGCTGCTCGGTGTCGCGGAAACCACACCCGACAAGGCGGATATCATCGTCAGCTACGGCGTGGTCACTGAGGAAAAAACCCGGGTTACCACTTATCCCGAACCCATGCCCTATCGCTGCTATCGCTGCGGCTATGGCGGCGCCTGGGGGGGTGCCACGGCCGTCGATGTCCATGAGTACACCCAGGGCACGCTGGTCATCGACATGATCAACCCGCAGACCAAACAGGTGGTGTGGCGTGGCGTCGGCACGGCGAATATCAGCGGCAAGAAAACACCCGAGGAACGCAGTGCGATGATCAACGCCTATGTCGCCGAGATGTTTAAGAGCCTGGGCAAGCGCGACTGAAGGCGCGCGGGGTTCCAGCTCGCAGCTGTGAGTGGCGCCCTCAGTGCGCCTCCAGGGCGGCGGCAATATCCTTGCTGAGCTCGAGCAATAGCGCACTGGTGGCCTGGGCCAGTGCCCCCGGTTGCTCGGAGGCCAGCGGGGTGCGCCAGGTTCCCAGGCGCGAGCGGCTGTCCTGCGCGCGGTTGATGGTCCAACTCGCCACCAGGGACAGCTCTCCCTCCACCGGACTCAGTTCCAGCACCTGCACGCTCACGGTCTGCTCGGGCCGCTGGCGCTGCTGCCAGGGAAATATCACCACCCGGTCGCTGCCGGTGAGCGCGGCGAGGTTGCGGGCCAATACCCGGGTGATGCCGGCGTCCAGCGGCTCGCCCCAGCGCTGGCTGGCGCGCTGGCGCTGCACATAGCCGTCGCGCCGGGTGATTTCCCGGGACTGCAGATAGGCGGCGACCTCGACGGGGCCGACGCCCAACACCGGCCTGTCGGTGTCGCCGGCAAGCGTCGCATCGGCGGCGGCCGGGGCCAGCGCCAGCGCGTCCAGCAGGTAATAGTCCGTGTGCGGCGGCGTGCCGCAGCCTGTCAGGCTGCCCAGCAGCGTGGCGGTCAGTGCCAGTTTGGCGATGCGTTTCATTCTTCCCTGCCTCGCAGTATGGCCCTGGGGTCGCGCTCCAGAGTCTGCGCCAGTTCATCCACAGAGCGCGCGCTGCGCTCCACCGCGGTGGCCATGCGGTTCAGCCGGTAGATCAGGGGCGAGTCGTCGCTGAACTGCTGGCCGGCGCTGTGTGCCGCGAATTCTAGCGAGCGCGCGGCCTCGTCCAGTTGCGCCAGTGCGCTGTTGAGCTTGTCGAGGGCGGGAGGCAGCTGGCGGTGCAGGTCCTCCATCAGCAGGGTGCTGCCGGCGATCAGGGGCTGCAGCTCGGTGCGGGTCCTGTCGAGTTCGACGGCGGTGTTGTCGGCGAGGGTCTGGACGGAGGCCAGCGCGCTGGTCAGCCGCTCGGTCAGCTGCTGGGTGGCCGGGGCGTTGATCAGGGTGTCGAGGCCGGCGGTGATACGCTCGGCGTCGGCGATCATCTTGCCCACGTTGGCGCCCTGCAGGGTGCGCGACAGTTCCTGCAGGTCGGTGGGAATGGTGACGAGTTCCGGCACCGACTTGTCGGTACTTTTGTAATCCGCCGGACTGCCGGGAAAGAAATCCATCTCGATATAGAGCAGCCCGGTCAGCAGGCTCTGCAGCTTGAGCTGAGCGCGCAGCCCTTTCTCCGTGAGCTCCTTGATCATTTCGTCGCGGTTGCTGTCGTCCAGGTCCTTGAACTTGGCGGTATCCAGCAACACATACACCGGGGTGCTGAAGGCCATGGAGTCGGCCTCGATGTTGAGTCGCACGTCGGCCACCTCTCCGATCTTGACGCCGCGCAGGGTGACCGGTGCGCCGACGTTGAGACCCTTGATTGAGCCGTCGAACATCATCACGGCGCGCATGGTGCTGCGGAAGAAACTCTGGTCGCCAAAGAACACGATGGCCACCACCGCCAGCAGAATAATGCCCATGATAAAGCTGCCGAGGGTGGCGGGATTGGCCTTGTTCGACATGCTCAGTGGCCCGCCAGCAGGTTGCCGCGACCCAGGAAGCGCCTTACTGCGGCGTGCTCACTGTGTCGGGCCAGTTGTTTGGGGTCACCATAGTCCAGCATGGTCTTTGTCTCTCCATCCAGGAACACCGCATTGTTGCCGATTGCAAAGATGCTGGCCAGTTCGTGAGTGACCACCACGACCGTGGCACCCAGCGAGTCGCGAAGCTGGAGTATCAGTTCGTCGAGGCGCTCCGAGCTCACCGGGTCTAGCCCCGCCGAGGGCTCGTCCAGCATCAGGATATCGGGATCCAGCGCGATGGCCCTGGCCAGTGAAGCACGTTTCTGCATGCCGCCGGACAGTTCGGCGGGGTAAAAGTCCTCGAAGCCGCCCAGCCCCACCAGCGACAGTTTGTAGTGCACCAGCTCGTCGATTTCCGCCGGGCTGCGCCGGGTGTAGTGCTGCAGCGGCAGGGCGATGTTCTCCGCCAGGGTCATGGCGCTGAACAGACTGCCCGACTGAAATGACACCCCCCAGTTGCGGCGCAGCTGGCGCTGTTGGGCGTCGCTGGCGGTCCAGTAGTCGACCCCATCGTAGAGTATCTGCCCGGCTGCCGGTCGCAGCAGGCCGATCATGTGTTTGAGCAGTGTGCTTTTGCCGCAGCCACTGCCGCCCATGATGATAAAGACATCGCCGCGCTGGATATCGAAACTCAGATCGCGCTGCACCACGCGTGTGCCAAAGGCCATGGTCAGGGCGTCGACGCGGATCGGCGGCAGCTCGCTCACATCAGATCCCCAGTTTGTCGTAGAGGATATTGATGGTGGCGTCCGCCACGATCAGATAGACCACCGCGGCCACCACCGCGTCTGTGGTGGCCTTGCCCACGGCTGCCGAGG
>JAVEVZ010000152.1:0-7231 GCA_034004805.1 Spongiibacteraceae bacterium
CCACGTCAGTAGGCGGCACCAGGCGCTCCTCCACCGGAAACAAGGGCTCTCCGGTGATCCGGTCCAGAATAAATACTGCACCTGTTTTGGTTGCTCCGATTACCGCGTCACGGCCGCCTCGCTGCGTAAAGGTCACCGGTTGAGCAGCGATATCGTAGTCCCATAAATCATGATGTACCGCCTGAAAATGCCAGGCGAGCTGACCTGTTTCGCCATGCAGTGCCACGAAAGACGTACCGTAGTAATCGAGATTTGCGCGCTCCCTGCCACCGTAGTGATCGGGGGATGGATTGCCGGTAGGCACAAACACCAGCTTGCGCTCGCTGTCCACCGACAACAGCCCCCAGGCGTTGGGCGTGCCCCGGGTCAGCGTCGCGCCGGCACGGAGATCGTCGACCGTTACAGCTCTGTCACCGGGCGGCACAGGATCCCACACCCAGACCAGCGCGCCACTGCGCGCATCAAACGCACGCACTGCGCCACCGGGTGCGTCGGTTCGCTGGCCATCCTGGACAAATGCCCCGGCTATCACCAGGTCGCCAAGTACCACTGGCGGCGAGGTCATGTAGTATTCGCCCTTGCGCACATCGCCCAGACCATCCCGCAAATCGACTGCGCCGGACGCGCCAAAATCTGCACAGGCCTCGCCGGTCTGCGCATCGAGCGCCAAAAGTCGCGCGTCCAGCGTGCCGGTGAAAATTCGTGTGGTACAGATGCCCCGCCGGTCTGACCCAGCCGTCTGCGCAGCCCAGTACGCCAACCCGCGACAGGTTGGCGTATAGACATTTCGCAGATCGGTATGCGGATCAAAGTGCCAGCGCTCGGCACCAGATTCCGCATCCAGCGCAAATACCCGGTTGTAAGGCGTGCAGTAATACAGGCTTCCATCCACCACCAACGGCGTCACCTGCAGTGCCGTGGGCCCGTGTTGCTCCGTGCCGGTGGAGTAATCACCGCTGCGGTGCTCCCAGGCCACTTTGAGCTGTGACACATTATCCCGGTTGATCTGCGTCAACGCGGAGAACCGCTGGCCACCCGGAGTCTTGCCGATACTTTGCCAGTCGTCGATGGGACCATTCAGCGCCATCGGCACCGGCGCCTGGTCACAGGCGATGAGAACAGGAGCTATCAGAAGCAGACAGGCGAGACGCATAAAACCTCAGCTTTGAATTATTTTGTCGGGCGTGGGCTGCACCCAGGGCTTAAAACATTTTATATGCAATGTTTTTCTGGTACAATGCCTCCGCTGGTATGGACTGGATATAACACTCCAACAATTACTACGTCCCGCTGGAGCCTCTGACAAACCTCCTGCGCCGCAGATGCTCAGAGGCTCCCCAACCAGGAGTCGGCTATGAGTGAAGACCTGAGTCAAAGCAGCGCTGCCACCGTTCAGCGCAATATGCAGACCATTCCTCGGCTGCCAGACGGCAGTCCCCGCCATGCGCGCGGCTGGCATATGGTGGGCTGGTCTGACGAGTTCGAAGTCAACCAACCCGTTGCCCGCGACTATTTCGGTATGCGTCTGGTGATTTACCGCACAGAGAATGGCGAGCTTCATTGCCTGGAGGCCTTCTGCCCACACCTGGGCGCCGATCTGTCCGCGGGTAAAATCCTCGATGGCGGAATCCTCCAGTGCCCGTTCCATAACTGGCAGTTCGACGGCAGCGGTCAGTGTGTCCACATTCCCTACAGCGACAAGATCCCACCCCGCGCCAAAGCCCGCGCCTTCCCGGTTATCGAAATCAACGACACCATTCTGGTGTGGCATGACCCCGAACGGGGTGAACCAGACTATCCGGTACCGCCCCTGGACGAGTTCCTAAGCGAGCGCTCGCCGCTTTCCAACGGCTGGAGCAAAGGCTGGCATCGCTTCAAAATCCGCATCAAAACCCACGCCCGCGAAGTTGTTGAAAATATTGTCGACCGAGGTCACCTCAAGCCCATCCACGGCTTTGAGGTCGACGAGTGGCTACCGGTCTGGGATAAACATATCAGTGGCGAATTGATGTGGGGTAAACATACCCGTCTCGCTGCTGATGTGCCGGACGACAAGCTCTATGTCCGCAACATAACCCACGGCCCCGCCTACCAATACACCTGGCAAATTCAGGACAGCGGTCAGTTCGACAGCCTGATACTGACAGCCTGGTGCCCGGTAGATGAGACCACGCTGGACTACTGGTTCGGCGTGATCGTCAAGGCAGACCCCAAACAATTCAACGCTGAACAGTTGAACGAGGTGGCCAAAGGGTACTGCAAGGCGTCCTACGATGCGTTTATGGAGGACGTGTATATCTGGGAGCGCAAGCTGTATCGACCGGAACCGGTACTGTGCGCAGGTGATGGCCCGATTGCGAAACTGCGACGCTGGCACGACCAGTTTTATACCGACCGCGCCGAGGTGAACAACCAGCAGTTCAAAAATGCCAACAAACAATGGAGTGTCCAGCAGTTGCGCGACGAACAGCAAAGCGTACTGGCGGCAAACTCCGCCTGATGGAACGTCGGCAGCCATTCAAAAAAGGCAGCCTTGGCTGCCTTTTTTTCAGAAGTGAGTCAATCGACAAATCATATTCGCAGGCAACGCCCGGACCATATTAAAACTCGTACGTGATATCGATACCGTAACTGCGTGGCTGCCCGAACGCACCGGTCTGTTCGGCCCAGGAGAAAGCTCCCACGGAGTCCACGAGATACTCCTTGTCCGCCAGATTTTTCCCCCTCAACGTCAGCTTCAACTCACCCTCGATACTAACCAGAATCTCAGTCAGCGCCAGCCGTGTATTGAGCAGGTTATAGCGATCGATATAAGCACCCGGCGCATTGTCGGCCGACGTCACAACCCTGTCGCGCCAGGAATAATTAATATTCGCTATCAAAATGCCGATGGCCAGCGGCGCCAACGTGTACTCCACATCCACTGCATAGGTCTGCTCAGGGGCGCTCGGCAGCGCATACTTGTGGGGGTCAGGCTGTCCCGTGTAGGGGTTGGTAACGCCCTTGATCTCCGAGTCCAGATACGCGTACTGCAGGCTGATCAGCAGGCCGTCGAGGGGGACCGCCGTGACATCAAGCTCCACGCCCTTCATTTCTGCGTTGCCCGCGTTGAAAAAGCGCACGTCAGCCGGATCACCCTGTGTCGCGAAACTCAGCTGCAGATCTTTGTAATCCATCTGGTAAAAGGCAATATTGGAGCGCAGACGACGCTCGAACCATTCTGACTTGTAGCCAAGCTCGTACGCCTCAACGGTCTCCTCGTCTATCTGCAACTGCACCGCGTCAGGCCGTGTGCCGCGACCGTTGAAGCCGCCGGTTCGATAGCCTTGCGAAAACTTGAGGTACGCGCTCTGGTTATCAGCAATCTCGTAGCTGGCAATCAGCGTGCCCGAGAGGTTATCCCATTTATTGGACGCCTTCACATTGGCGAAGGTCACGCCATCAAAGGCCTGCGTGCGAGTGACGTCAACCGAGCGATCGTCCTCGGTGTATCGCAAGCCAGCCGTGATCGCCAGGCGATCCTCCAGCACCGGCGGTGTGTAGGTGAGCTGGCCGTAGACCGCAACCGCTTCGTTGACAGCCTTGGTTTGGCGCGACTGCAACTGGTAGGCTCCGAACGGAACGAATGGCGGAAACTGCAGTGACAGGTAGTCAGTGGCCGTCTCCTTCCCGTGTTCCTTGAAATAGTAGAGCCCGGCTATATAAGTGTAGCGGTCCAATGCTCCCGTAAACTGCAATTCCTGACTGAACTGGTCCTGCTTGGTAATAAACGGATCGTTCATGAACAGCCGCGGAACATTGGGGTTGGCACTGTAATCCTGGTAAAACGATTCATCCAGCTCCCGGTACGCTGTCAACGACTTGATATTGAACGCGTCAGAAAACGCGTAATCGATGATCAGGCTATGCCCATCAATGGAAAAATTACTCTCCTTGAACTTTTCGCTGGGCGTAAACGACTCCATTCGCTTATCCGAATACGGCACGCTGGCAAAATTGGGATCGCCGACTGGCTGTTTGGTGTCCCAGCTGTCCATCGCCTGATAATAGTGGGTGCCAAAATCCATCCCGGAATGGTCGTAAGCGTAATCCACCGCGACCTGGCCCACCGGGAAAAAGTGCATGGTAATGCGGATTGCGCAACCTTCCATCCCGCGACAGGTCTGCTCTTACGCCGCCGGACCTCCGGAACGTCTGTTTACCTGAAAATAATTTACGAATACTGATTGAGAAACGCCGCGGTGATCAGCTCGTGGGCACATCGGGTGCCCGGCATCCGCACACCCAGCGCGTCTGCGCTTTCCAGTGCGGCGGCGAGATCTTTTTTCCCCAACGCAGCGAAGGCACCGTAGGCCTTTTGCATGGCCGCCTCTCCCTGTGGAGCCACGGCCTCCTGACCACTTAGAAACGCCGCCATCATCGGCGTGACTACGCCGTTGGCGGCGCCGACTTCATTCAACTTCTCCAGCGCCAGGCCGCTGGCCTTGGCGAGATTGGCCGCTTCGCGCATTGCAATAAAAGAGAGGTAGCTCATCAGGTTGTTGCACAGCTTAAGGGCAATCCCACTGCCCAGCGGGCCAGCTTCCACAATCTTTGCCGCCGACGTCGAAATGATCGGCCGGATAACGGCAATGGTCTTAGCGTCACCGCCCACCATATAGCAGAGCTTGCCCTGCTCCGCGCCGCTGGCCCCTCCGGTGATGGGCGCATCCACCAGCGTCAGCCCCCTGGCGTTGGCATCTTTTGCCCAGCGCAGAATGCTCGCCTGCGTCACAGTGCTGTGTATCGCCAGCACCGTGCCCGCGGCAGCATTGTTCAGCAAACCCGCCTCGTAGAAAAGCGCGTCGACATCCCGGTCATCGCGGACACAAATGCCAATATAACCACAGGCGGCCGCAAGCGCAGCTGGCGATTCAGCTGCTGTCGCGCCGCGCGCAACCATCGGTTGCATCGCCTCGGGAAACACATCGTAGACCCAGACCGGCTCGCCCTGCTTGAACAGATGGGCAGCCATAGGCGCACCGATATTGCCCAGGCCGATAAATCCGATATTCATAACTGTTGCTCCGGAGTTTGCCGGCGCGTTCCACGACATAGCAAATGCAGGGCGGCGCAAGCGATTCTTTTAGGATGCAATGACCAGGATGCGATGACCATAACCGTGGCGCCGGAAAACATCACCCTTCTACCAATCCGACTCCAGGGCCTTGGGCGTCGGGATATTCGGCCGCACTTCCATGAACTCCACAGCGACGCCCGGCGGATACTCGAAGCAGTGGGCAATCGATTCACCCATTACGCCAGGCTCCATTGCACCGTCGAACAGGGGCCCGCGCTCTTTCCATTTTTCCAACGCACTTGCCACTGCTTCAGGGTCAAAGTTCTCGATGGAGCCAGTTGCCACAGAACCGGGGCTGAACAAGGTGACCATGATGCCGTCCTTCTTCAGGTCATAGCGCAGCTCGTGAGTAAAACGGTCCATGGCCGCCTTGCACGCCGAGTACATGCCTATATCGGCAAACTCGCCGTCATGGCGAACCGACGCCGAGGAAATATTGACAATGCGCCCTTCTCCCTGCTTCTGCATGATGGGAATCACGCACTGGCAGCCAAACACCGTACTCAGGAAGTTCAGATCCACCATGCTGCGGACTTCCTCTTCAGGCATCAGCGCCAGCGCGCGGGCATACTGAAAACCCACGTTGTTGACCAGCCCATCGATACGCCCCCAGCGCGCCACAATATCGGCAAACGCACGTTGCGTATCCTGCTTGCTGCAGGCATCGGCCGCAATGCCAAACACTCGCTCACCGCCGCCCAGCTCAGCGACCGCGGCATCGATGCGAACCTGGTTGCGCGCCATGATCACTACCCGGGCACCGCGTGCATGCAACACACGGGCAGTTGCCAGGCCAATACCTTTGGAGCCACCGCTGATCACGATGACCTTATCCTTGACTCGCCACGTACTACTCATGGGCACTGTCCTAATTGACTAATGGGTATAGCAACGGTCGTCAGGTCCGCATCAGCTGACCGCCGTCCACATTCATGATCAGGCCTGTTATCCACTCCGCCTCGTCGGACAGCAGGAAGGCCACGGCCTTCGTCAGGTCCGCAGGTGTGCCCAGACGCGCCAGGGGCATACCGGCCACCATTTGCTCAATATAGCTGTCCGGCACCTTGGCGCGCAGAGCCGCGGTATCGGTGGGCCCCGGTGCAATCGCGTTGACGCGTATCCCTTTCGGCCCCAACTCGCGGGCCAGCACCGCAGTGATGCCATTCAGACCGAGCTTGGTGATTGAGTAGTAGTCCGTGTTCATCCAGGCCGCGGTGGAGGTCTGGTTGACAATCGCGCTGCCGGCCTGCATGTGCGGCACTACCGCCCGCGTCATTACCAGCGCGCCCAGCATATTCACGCGGATAACCTTATCCAGATAATCCAGGTCCACACTCATCAGGGGATTGAAGTCCAGCTTGCCAAATATCGCCGCATTGTTGACCAGGTGATCAATGCGCCCGTAATGCGCCACCACCTGCTTTGCCAGTGCCTGGGCCGACGCCTCGGCGCCGATATCCACCTTGACGAACAGTGCATCGCCACCAGCGGCCTTCACCTCGTTGACAACACGGGCGCCACCCGCCTCGTCGACATCAGCGACGACTACCCGGCAACCGCGCTTGGCCAGACCCCTGACGTAACCTTCGCCTATGCCGTTACCGCCACCCGTTACCACGACCACCTTGTTTTCAAGACTCATGCGCTGCTCCACTATTTTTAGAATGCAATATTGGACTTCACCAACCCACAGGCGCGACAGGCTCCGTGAACGTTAACCGGCGTCATACGTCACCCATAGATGGGCTACCGCGCGACCCACGCGTACTGTTCAACCGCTCTATCGAACGACCAACAGGTAGCCCCTGCCCGGGCCACCACAGGCAGGAAGTTCCACATCAACAGGTAAGGCCTAAAAAAACCATCCGCTCATTATGTTTTGAGGTTAAACCGGCTGCGCAGGGACTGTCAACGCTGCTCCGGGCCTGAACCGGCCCGAAAACACCCTGCACGCCATCTCCCTGTACCACGCTGTGACAAGCCTCGATCGCAGACAGAAAATCCGACGGATCAGCCCATTGTCCACGCTGGGAAACACAACAGTTTTGCGTGGAACCTTATCATTCCGGACCACCGACGGTAGTTTAAAACCCATGCATCACCGACACGTCG
>JAVEVZ010000153.1:0-7201 GCA_034004805.1 Spongiibacteraceae bacterium
TCACCCCGGAGAAGGTGGTGGTAGCCAGCGCCGAGCCGATGATCGAGCGTTGGGAGCTGGACCTCGAACACGTGGTGCGCCGCCCCATCCGCCGGGTGCTGGCCGACCCCGCCGATATCGACCGCTACACCGTGGAGTTCTACCGCCTGGCGCGCTCGGTCAAGGGCGCGACGGGCCAGGAAGTGCGCGGCGGCATGAGCAACTTCGAGCAGCTGCTCGATATCAAGGACATCAAGAACCTCGACGCCAACGATGAGCACGTGGTGAATATCGTCGACTGGCTGCTGCAATACGCCTTCGAGCAGCGCGCCAGCGATATTCACGTCGAGCCGCGCCGCGAGCAGGCGCGGGTGCGGTTTCGCATCGACGGGGTGCTGCACGCGGTGTACAGCTTCCCCATGCCGGTGGCGATGGCGGTGGTGTCGCGCATCAAGATCCTGGGCCGCATGAACGTCGCCGAAAAGCGCAAACCCCAGGACGGCCGCCTCAAGACCCGCAGCCCCGAGGGCGGTGAGGTGGAACTGCGCCTGTCGACCCTGCCCACCGCCTTCGGCGAAAAGCTGGTGATGCGGATTTTCGACCCCGATGTCCTGCTGCGCAGCTTCGATGACCTGGGCCTGGCCAACGAGGACTACCGGCGCTGGCGCGGCATGATCGGCCAGCCCCACGGCATCGTGCTGGTGACAGGCCCCACCGGCTCGGGCAAGACCACGACGCTGTACTCCAGCCTCAAGCAGCTGGCGACCCTGGATGTGAACGTCTGCACCATCGAAGACCCCATCGAGATGGTGGAGGAGAGCTTCAACCAGATGCAGGTGCAGCACAATATCGGCGTGGATTTCGCCAGCGGCGTGCGCGCCATGCTGCGCCAGGACCCGGACATCATCATGATCGGCGAGATCCGCGACCTGGAGACGGCGGAGATGGCGATCCAGGCGGCGCTCACCGGCCACCTGGTGCTGTCGACCCTGCACACCAACGACGCGCCCAGTGCGGTCACCCGCCTGCTGGAGCTGGGGGTGCCCTCCTACCTGATCCGCGCCACGGTACTGGGGGTGATGGCCCAGCGCCTGGTGCGCACCCTGTGTCCCCATTGCAAGCAGCCCCAGACCATCGACGAGGAGGCCTGGCGGCAGATGGTGGCGCCCTGGAAAACGGCACTGCCCGCCACCGGCTACCAGGCGGTGGGTTGCCTGGAGTGTCGCAACACCGGCTACCACGGCCGCCAGGGTATCTACGAAATCCTGGTGATGAACGATACCCTGCAGGAGGCCGTGCACGAGCGCACCGAACTGGACCAGCTGCGGCGCCTGGCCATGAAAGACGGCATGCACACCCTGCGCCTGTCGGGCGCCCAGAAGGTGGCGGCGGGCATGACCACCGTCGAGGAAGTGCTGCGGGTCGCACCGGCCAGTCGCGCATGAGTTCCACGCCCCTGACCCCCGCGGCACTCGCCGACCTGCCCCCTGCGCTGGCCGATGAGGCCCAGCGCCACTGGGCGTGCATCCAGGACAAGGCCGGCGCCGAGCTGCAGGCACCGCTGGCCGCCTTGACCGGGCTCCCCGCACTGGCCAGAAGCCTCGCCTGCAGCCAGTTCTTCGCCGAGCAGTGCCGGCGCTATCCCGCCTGGCTGGTGGCGCTGGCGGCCGACCCGCACCCGCCCATGGACCACGCTGCGCTGCGCGCGCGCCTCGGGGCGCCGGACGCCGACGAGGCCGGCTTCTGCCGCCAGCTGCGCCAGTTCCGCAACCGCGAGATGCTGGGCATTGTCTGGCGCGACCTGAACCGCCAGGCCGATCTGGCGCAGACCACCGCCGCGCTGTCGGCGCTGGCCGAGTGCTGCATTCAGGTGGTACTGGACTGGTATTACCCGCTGTTGTGCGCCGACCTGGGCACCCCGCGCGGGCAGGACGGCCGGCCCCTGGCGCCGGTGGTGCTGGGCATGGGCAAGCTGGGGGCGCGGGAGCTCAACCTGTCCTCGGATATCGACCTGATCCTGGCCTTCGCCGAGAGCGGCCAGACCGAGCAGGGCACCGAACACCAGGAGTTCTTTATCCGCCTCGGGCAGCGCCTGATGAAGGCGCTGGATGTGGTCACCCCGGACGGCTTTGTGTTCCGGGTCGATCTGCGGCTGCGCCCCTGGGGCGACAGCGGCCCGCTGGCGCTGAGCTTTGCGGCCATCGAAGCCTACTACCAGGATCACG
The DNA here is from genome assembly GCA_034004805.1 of Spongiibacteraceae bacterium. Lineage (GTDB taxonomy): Bacteria > Pseudomonadota > Gammaproteobacteria > Pseudomonadales > CAMLJR01 > JAVEVZ01. The sequence continues at coordinate 2,205 of JAVEVZ010000153.1, forward strand.
GCCGCGACTGGGAGCGCTACGCCATGATCAAGGCGCGCCCGGTGGCCGGCGATATCGCCGCGGGGGAGACCCTGCTCGCCGATCTGCGGCCCTTCGTGTACCGGCGCTATATCGATTTTTCGGCGATTGAGTCCCTGCGCGAGATGAAGGCGATGATCCAGCGCGAGGTCAAGCGCCGGCGCCTGCAGAACAACATCAAGCTGGGCGCCGGGGGTATCCGCGAAGTCGAATTTATCGCCCAGGCCTTCCAGCTGATCCGCGGCGGCCGCGACCTGCAGCTGCAGGAACGCGCCCTGGTGCCGGTGCTCCGCGCCCTGGGCGAGCTGAACTGCCTGCCCGCCGAGGTCGTGCCGCCGCTGCTGGACGCGTATCGCTTCCTGCGCGACAGCGAGCACGCGATACAGGCCTGGCAGGACCAGCAGACCCAGGAGCTGCCCCAGGCAGACCTGCCGCGGCTGGCCCTGGCCGCGGCGATGGGCTATGCGGACTGGCCGACCTATCTGGCCGCGCTGGACCGGCACCGGGACGTGGTCTCGGCCGAGTTCTCCGAAGTGATCGCGCCGCCCGGCGATGCGCCCGAGGCTCGGCCCGAAGACCAGTACTGGCGCGGGATATGGCGCGGCGATGACCCGGTGGAGGTGGTCGCGCAACGCTTCGCCGGCGCCGGCCACGAAGACGCGCAGGAGGCGGCGCGCCAGCTGTGCGAACTGCGCGACAGCGACCGGATTCATCATTTGCAGGCCGCCGGCCGCGCGCGCCTGGACCGCTTTATGCCGCTGCTGCTGGCCGCGGTCTGTCGCGATCCCCGGCCGACCCGGACCCTGCTGCGGATACTGCCGCTGGTGGATGCGGTGGTGCGCCGCTCCGCCTACCTGCTGCTGCTGGAGGAAAACCCCAGCGCGCTGACCCAGCTGGTGACCCTGTGCGGCGCCAGCCCGTGGATCGCCGAACAGCTGGCGCGCCACCCGGTGCTGCTGGACGAGCTGCTGGACGTGCGCGGCCTGTACCAGGTGCCCGACAAGCAAACCCTGGTCAGCGAGCTGCGCGAGCAGACCCTGCGCGTCCCCCTGGACGACCTCGAGGCCCAGATGGACGGGCTGCGTTACTTCAAATTGTCCCACCAGCTCAAGGTGGCGGCGGCGGAAGTGGGCGGCAGCCTGCCGCTGATGAAGATCAGCGACTACCTGACCTGGCTGGCGGAGGCGCTGCTGGGGCATGTGCTGACCGTCGCCTGGGAGGCGCTGGTGGACAAGCACGGCCGTCCGCGGCGCGCCGACGGCGCGTTGTGTGATCCGGACTTTATCGTGGTGGGCTACGGCAAGCTGGGCGGCATCGAGCTGAGCCACGGCTCTGACCTGGATCTGGTGTTTATCCACGACGGCGCCGACGACCAGCCCACCGACGGCGCGCGGCCGGTGGAAACCAGCGTGTTTTTCACCCGCCTGGGCCAGCGCATCATTCACCTGCTCACCACCCACACCCCGTTGGGGGTGCTCTACGACGTGGATATGCGCCTGCGTCCCGACGGCGCCAAGGGCTTGCTGGTCAGCTCCATCAAAGCCTTCGGCGAGTACCAGGCGCGTCACGCCTGGACCTGGGAGCACCAGGCGCTGGTGCGGGCCCGTCCGGTGGCGGGCGATGCCGAGCTGGGTCGCCGCTTCGCCGCGCTGCGTGAGTCCGTCCTCGCCCAGCCCCGCGAGCCGGGGCCGCTGCAGGCAGCCGTCAGGGACATGCGCCGGCGCATGCGCGAGCACCTGCTGCCGCGCGGCTACGGCACGCCGGAAAAACCGCTGTTCCATCTCAAACACGGCTTTGGCGGTATCGTCGATCTGGAATTTATGGTGCAATATGCCGTTTTGGCGTGGTCCCACAAGTACCCGGCCCTGGCGGTCTGGACGGACAATATCCGTATCCTCGAAGCCCTGGCCCAGGCGGGACTGCTCAGCCCAGAGCGATCGGCGGCGCTGATCGAGGCCTACAAGGTCATGCGCGCCCAGGGGCACCGCCTCAATCTCCAGCAGCTGCCGGGCGAGGTCCCCCTGAGCGAGTTCGTCGCCGAGCGGGAAACCGTGATCGCGGCGTGGCGGGAATTGCTGGGCGACGACACCCCGCAGGACGCTGACAGTCAGCAGGGCGCTGACAGCAAACAGAAACCGTGAAGCAGTAAACAGTAGTCAGTAAACAGACGAGACGGACGGCGGCTCGACCGCCGCCTGATCACAGAACAGCGCGACTAAACCAAACCTGCTGAGGAGTAACAAACCATGTCCATGGCTGACCGTGATGGCCTGATCTGGCTGGACGGTGAGATGGTGCCCTGGCGCGATGCCAAGATCCACGTGCTCACCCATACCCTGCACTACGGGATGGGGGTGTTCGAGGGAGTGCGCGCCTACAACACCGATGAGCATGGCACCTGTATCTTCCGTCTGCAGGAGCACACGGACCGCCTGTTCCGCTCCGCGCATATCCTCGGCATGAAGATTCCGTTCAGCAAAGAGCAGATCAACGCCGCCCAGATCGCCGCGGTGCGCGACAACAACCTGACCGAAGCCTATATCCGGCCCATGTGCTTCTATGGCTCCGAGGGCATGGGGCTGCGCGCCGACAACCTGCAGGTTCACGTCACCGTTGCCGCCTGGCACTGGCCGTCCTACATGAGTCCCGAGGCCCGCGATCACGGCATCAAGGTGCGCACCTCGTCCTACACGCGCCACCACGTCAATATCTCGATGACCCGCGCCAAGGCCAACGGCCACTACATCAACTCGATGCTGGCCCTGCGTGAGGCGCTGGACTGCGGCTGCGAAGAAGCCCTGCTGCTGGACCCCGAGGGCTATGTCGCCGAAGGCTCCGGCGAGAATATTTTCATCGTGCGCGACGGCAAGCTGTACACGCCGGAGCTGACTGCCTGTCTGGACGGCATCACCCGCAACACGATTTTCCACCTGGCCCAGGAGCTGGGTCTCGAACTGGTGGAAAAGCGCATTACGCGGGATGAGGTGTACATCGCCGACGAAGCCTTCTTTACCGGCACCGCCGCGGAGGTGCTGCCCATCCGCGAGCTGGACGGACGGATTATCGGCGCGGGCGACCGCGGCCCCGTCACCGCGCGCCTGCAGGAGCGCTATTTCGCCAGCGTGCGCGGCCGCGACGGCCACCGCCGGGAGTGGCTGGCGCCGGTGCGCTGAGCCGGACCCGGTGACGTGACCGCCCACGACCGCGCGGCCTCCAGTAACCCCGCAGCCGGCGACCGATCAGCCGGCCCGCGGCCACTCAAGGTGCTGCAGATCCTGCCTGAGCTCAACGCGGGCGGGGTCGAGCGCGGCACCATCGACCTGGCCCGTGAACTGGTCGCACGCGGGCACCGCTCCTGGGTGGTGTCAGCGGGCGGGCGCATGGTCGAGTCCCTCGAAGCCCAGGGCTCGACCCATATCACCCTGCCGGTCCATCGCAAGTCCCTGGTGTCCCTGCGCTATGTGCGGCCACTGCGGCGCGTGTTTGAAGCGTTGCAGCCCGACATCGTCCACATGCGCTCGCGGCTACCCGCCTGGCTGACCTGGCTGGCCTGGCGCAAGCTGGACCCGCGCACCCGGCCGCACCTGGTCACCACCTTCCACGGCATGTACTCCGTCAACCGCTACAGCGCGATCATGGGCTGTGGCGAAACGGTGATCGCGATATCCGCCGCCGTGCGCGCCTATATCCTCGACAACTATCCCCGCATCGACCCGGCCCGCATCACCCTGATTCACCGCGGTGTCGACGTGGCGGAATTCCCCAGAGGCTACCAGCCCGACGCCGAGTGGCGGGCCGCATTTGCCGCAGCCTGTCCGCAAACCCGCGGCAAGCGCCTGCTGCTGATGCCGGGCCGGCTGAGCCGCTGGAAAGGCCAGGAGGATTTCATCGCGTTGATGGCCGCCCTCAAAGCCCGTGGCCTGACAGATATCCACGGCCTGATCGTGGGCGGCGCCGAGGCCAACAAGCGCCACTATGAAGATGAACTGCGCGCCCAGGTCGCGCAGCAGGGCCTGGCTGACGACGTCAGCTTCCTGGGCCACCGCCGCGACATGCGCGAGCTGTACGCCGCCTCCGCCCTGGTCTGCAACCTCTCCAACCGCCCCGAACCCTTCGGCCGCACCGTCACCGAAGCCCTCAGCATCGGCACCCCGGTCGTCGCCTACGACCAGGGCGGCCCCGCCGAAGTCCTGCGCGACTGCTACCCCCAGGGCCTCGCCACCCCCGCCACCCTGGCCGACGTCACCGCGCAGGTTCTGGCAACAGCATCTCCCATCGACCTGAAAGCGGATTACACGCTGGCCACGCAGGTGGAGAAAACGTTGCAGGTGTATCAGGGGCTGGTGCGTTCGAACGCTGAGGGGTAAAACTGTGTCCGGCTCTCGCCGGACAGGGGGGCGTAACTAATAGTGCATCAATAAATTTAAGCCGTTCGGCTCGCCAGAGCGGAATGTACGTCCACGGCCTGTTGTCATCTGTGGTCCTCTATGGCTGCTGTCGAATCGGCGCGGAGAATGCGGCCCGGCGCGTTGGTCAGTTGGCGAAGCGCTTTCTTGTTTGGACAGGGTATGCGGTGACGGATAAGGCAATTATTGAGCATCGTGTTTGCATTGCCGGCGGGGGAGTGGAAGACATTATGTTGGGATATTTGCTCGCGTGCTCCAACGTGAGCGTGGTGGTGCTGGAAAAATATGGAGACTTTCTGCGCGACCTTCGTGGCTAAACGATCTTTCTAGCCTTGAGGTGTTCAGCGAGTGCGAACTGAAAAAAGTTTGATCGAACTTCACAGCATCATATTCACAGCGTCGCGATTCATGTCGGTTCAGAAACACTGCCCCTCTTTGATTATCGGGACATTGAACCATTTGATGATCTGTCCCTGGCCCCGCAATGGAACGTTCTTGAACTGTTGGTCGAACAGTTCCGAAAGTTTTCTTTCAATTGCTAATGAACTGCTGGGTGACTGGCGTAATGTCAAA
>JAVEVZ010000154.1:0-7199 GCA_034004805.1 Spongiibacteraceae bacterium
TGACCGGGCCCTCCGACTTCAACTTCACGGCCCTCAGCCAGAAGCAGCGCGCCGCCGGCGCCATGCAGATTATCGAGGGGGAGACGGGACTGGCGGGGCAGGTTGCGGCCCTGTTGGCGGACGCCGCCCTGCGGGAGCAGCGCGGCCGGGCCGGGCTGGCGGTGATCGACGCCAACCGCGGGGCGCTAGCCCGGCAGCTGGCGCTGATCGATCAGCTGCTCGCCGCTCAGGTATTGAAATCTTCGTAGATGCTGGCCTTGGGCGCGTCCGGCGCCAGCAGCCAGTTGTCCAGCGCATAGATATCCTGGGGGTTGAGGATACCCGACTGGCGCTTGAGCTTGAGCAGGTTCACCACGTAGTCGTAGCGCGCATTGGCGTAGTCGCGGATGGCCTGGTACAGGACGCGCTGCGCCTCCAGTACATCGACGATATTGCGGGTCCCCACCTCGTAGCCGGCCTGGGTCGCCTCCAGGGCGCTCTCGGAGGAGACGATGGCCTGGCGTCGCGCCTTGACCCGCTCGACATCCGTGTTCACCAGAATATGCAGGGCGCGGGTGCTCTGCACCACGGTGCGCTGGGTGTCGATGCGCTGCTGCAGGCTGGCGTTGTACTGCTCATAGGCCTGGCGGCGCTGTGAACTGATACGGCCGCCGGTGAACAGCGGCACCTGCAGGTTGATGCTCCACACCGTGGACTCACTGTCGGAATCCGGCGGCGTACTGAACAGGGACCCGGGCCGCGAGGTGCGGCTGCCATCGACCGTGTCATCGGCATAGTTGAAGGCGCCGGTAACCGTGGGCAGGTGCTCCATCTTGCGGGAGCTGGCATGCTGGCGCGCGGCCTCTTCGCCGTAGATCGCCGCCTGCAGGGCGTAGTTGTTGGCCAGCGCGAACTGCACCCAGTCGCCGCGCTCACTGGGGTCGGGGCTGACTACCGGGAAATCCTTGTTCAGCAGCCACAGATTGCTGTGGGGCTGATTGGTGAGCAGAGTCAGCACCTCGTAGGCGGTGCCCACATTGCCTTCGTCGGTCAGGCGCCGCACCACGGTGTTGTCGTAGACCGCGCGCGCCTCGTGCACATCGGTGATTGCGATCAGGCCCACGTCAAAGCGCTGCTGGGTCTGCTCCAGCTGACGCTGGGCAGCGCGCTCCTCGGCCCGCGAGGCCTGCAGGTTGTCCAGCTCACGCAACACGTTGAAATAGGCCTCCGCGGTGCGCACGATCAGGTCCTGCTGGTCGTAGGCAAACTGGGCCTCGGCCTGCTTGCTGATCTGCTTGCCGCGCTTGAAGTCAAACCAGGCCGACATGTCGAACAGCGCCTGGGTCACCGACACCCCGTAGGACTTGGTGGTGGTGTCCAGATTGGTCGATATCCGGCCCAGGTTGAAATCCGGTGGCGGGGTCGGGTTGCTGAGCACTCCGATATTGTTGGTGTCAGTATCGCTGTCGCGGTAACTGGCCTCGCCGGTCACCTGGGGCAGCAGGGCCGAGAAGGTCTGATTCTCGATCTCGAGATTGGCCTTGTAAGTGGCCTCCGCGACTTTCAGCTTGGCGTCGTTTTTCAGCGCCAGCTCATAGATGTCGCGCAGGGTGTCCGCCTGCGCCGTGGCGCCGAATGCGGCGGACAGCAGTATGCAGCAGGCCAGTTTGGCGTAGCGTCGGTGACTCACACGAAATCACCTCCAGGCGCCCGCGATTCGCAGAAGTGGTTCGCACGGCGGCAAACGTGCGGCGAGTGTACCAACCCACCCCGCGGCGCCACACCCAAAGATATGTATGACTTTGGTCCGGGCCCACCGGGACGGCGAGCGCGGGGAAGCTGCTAGACTGAGCCCTGTTGTTTCCCCGACCGATGCAGGCGCCGTGACCAGACCCCGCTATCAGGTAAACCTCCGTGACCAGCACGCCGAGTGCGAGGCCAACTACGCGCGCCTGGCGAAACTGCTGCGCGCCTGGGACGACGGCGACCGCGAGGAATATGGCCTGCCCGAGGGCACGCTGAGGCTGCGCATCACCGAGCGCAGCGCCTATACCAGCGTGGTATCGGTGGAGCGCAGCTCGCGTCTGGGGGCCCCGCAGATGCTGGTGCGCGTCTACCACGACGCCCGCATGGCCGAAGTCATCGCCTGTAACCGTCACCGGCGCGCCGTGCCGCGCTATGACTACCCCAACGCCGCCATGCACCAGCCCGATGAGAAGCGCCAGTGGGACCGCTTCCTCGGCGAGTGCCTGAGCCACTGCCTGACCCACGGCCGCAGCCTGGCCCTCCCGGTGGGGGCGCCCGACTGAGGGCGCAGCGAACATGCAGATACCGGCCAGCGCAGAGGACAGCGTCCGTCTCGTCCAGATCACCGACTGCCACCTGGGCCGCAACCCCGGCTCGCGCCTGGTGGGCATGGACACCGACGCCAGCCTGCGGGCAGTGCTGGCCCTGCTCGACAGCCACGCGATCGAGAGCCCGCCCGATATGGTAATCGCCAGCGGCGATCTCGCCGACGCGGGCGCCGCGGAAGCTTATGGGCGCCTGGTCCCCCGGCTTGAAACCCTGGCCCCCGAGCTGTGCTGGCTGCCCGGCAACCACGACCGCCGCGAACACCTGCTACCGCTGATCGACACGGCCGACTTCTGCCCAGTGCGCGATATCGGCGCCTGGCGCGTGATCTGCCTGGACAGCCAGGTGCCCGGCGCGGTGGGCGGGGCGCTCGCCGACACCGAACTGCACCGCCTGGACGCCGCCCTGCAGACCAGCGCCGGACGCCATGTCCTGATCGCGCTGCATCACCAGCTGCTGCCGGTGGGCTGTGCCTGGCTGGACCGCCAGCGGGTAGCCAACAGCGATGCCCTGTGGCGGCTGACCCAGCGCCACCCCAACGTCCGCGTCACCCTGTCGGGGCACGTCCACCAGGACTGGGAGGGCCACCAGGGCGCGGTGCGCGTACTCACCTCGCCGTCGACCTGCGTGCAGTTCCGGCCCGCCAGCGACCAGTTTGCGCTGGACACCCGCCCCCCCGGCTACCGCTGGCTCCAGCTGCACGCCGATGGCCGCATCGACACCGGCGTCGCCCGCGCCCGCGGCTTCCGGGTGGAGCTGGACCACAGCGCGACGGGCTACTGAGCCATGTCGCCGCCGACCCCACCCGTCACGAAACGACCGTTGCTGGTCTATATCCACGGCTTTCTCAGCTCCAGCCACTCGGCCAAGGCCGAGGAGACGGCGCACTTTCTGCGCGATCAGCCGGTGGCGTTCCGCTGTCCTCAGCTGTCGGACTACCCGGACCAGGCCTGGGCCAGCCTGGTGGCACTGGCCGAGGCCGCCGCCGCTGAGGCCCGCCCGCTGGCCCTGATCGGCAGTTCCCTGGGCGGCTATTACGCCACCGCGCTGGCGGAGCGCTACGGCTTGCGTGCCGTTGTCATCAACCCGGCGGTACAGCCCGCTATCCACCGCTTTCACGCCTATCTGGGGCCCCAGCACAACCCCTATACCGGGCACCGCTTTACGCTGACCGAGAGCCACCGCCAGGCTCTGGCCGCCATCGACCCGGCGCCCCTGCAGCGGCCCGACAACCTGTGGCTGCTGGCCCAGAGCGGCGACGAGGTGCTGGATTACCGCCACGCGATGGATTTCTATGCGGGCTGCCGGCAGACCATCGAGCCCGGCGGCAACCACCGCTTTGACGACTACGCCCGGCATTTGCCGGCGATCTGCGCCTTTCTGGGCCTGCCCCTGGCCGCTGCGACTTAGCAGGGCGCGCGCAACCCGTTACAATCTGCGTCCCGCTCGACCCCGTACCGCTGCATACAGCACGCAGCCGCATCCACCGAGGACCCTGCGTTTTCATGTCCAACACCTATAACGCCGAATCCATCGAAGTCCTGACCGGCCTGGAGCCCGTGCGCAAGCGCCCCGGCATGTACACCGACACCACCCGCCCCAATCACCTGGTGCAGGAAGTGGTCGACAACTCGGTGGACGAGGCCCTGGCCGGGCACTGCAGCGAGATCGAAGTGATCCTGCACAAGGACGGCTCGGTCACCTGCAGCGACAACGGCCGCGGCATGCCGGTGGACATCCACCCCGAGCAGCGCAAACCCGGCGTCGAGGTGATACTCACCACCCTGCACGCGGGCGGCAAGTTCTCCAATAAGAACTACCAGTTTTCGGGCGGCCTGCACGGGGTCGGGGTCAGCGTGGTCAACGCCCTGTCGTCCACCCTGGAGGTGACCATCCGCCGCGACGGCCAGGTCTGGCGCATGGGCTTTCACGACGGCGACAAGGCCAGCGAACTGGAGGTCATCGACACCTGCGGCAAGCGCAATACCGGCACCAGCATCCGCTTTCTGCCCAACCCCAAGTATTTCGACAGCGCCAAATTCTCCATCAGCCGCCTCAAGCATGTGCTGCGCGCCAAGGCCGTCCTGTGCCCCGGCCTCAGTGTCCGGTTTCACGACGAGAACGCCGGCGAGAGTGAGCAGTGGCATTACGAGGACGGCCTCAAAGACTACCTGGCCATCAGCACCGAGGGCTGGGAGCCCCTGCCCGCGGAGCCCTTTGTGGGCAACTTCAGCGGCTCCGGCGCCGCCGCCGACTGGGCCCTGCAATGGCTGCCTGAGGGTGGCGAGCTGACCTGCGAGTCCTACGTCAACCTGATCCCCACCGCCCAGGGCGGCACCCACGTCAACGGCCTGCGCAGCGGCCTGCTGGAAGCCATGCGCGACTTCTGCGAATTCCGCAACCTGCTGCCGCGGGGCATCAAGCTCAACCCGGAGGACGTCTGGGACCGCTGCTGCTACGTGCTGTCGGTCAAGCTCCAGGACCCGCAGTTCTCCGGCCAGACCAAGGAGCGCCTCAGCTCGCGGGAAGCCGCCGCGTTTGTATCCGGGGTGGCCAAGGACGCCTTCAGCCTGTGGCTGAACCAGCACACCGAGGACGCCGAGCGGCTCGCGGAACTGTTTATCAGCAACGCCCAGACGCGGCTGCGCAAGGCCAAGACCGTGGTCCGCAAGAAGGTCACCAGCGGCCCTGCACTGCCCGGTAAGCTGGCCGACTGCAGCGGCGGCGACGCCAGCCGCGGCGAACTGTTTCTGGTGGAGGGTGACTCCGCCGGCGGCTCCGCCAAACAGGCCCGCGACCGGGAGTTCCAGGCCATCCTGCCCCTGCGCGGCAAGATCCTGAACACCTGGGAGGTCGACCCGCTCCAGGTGCTGGGCTCCCAGGAAGTCCACGATATCTCGGTGGCCATCGGGGTCGAGCCCGGCAGCGACGACCTCAGCGGCCTGCGCTACGGCAAGGTCTGCATCCTCGCCGACGCCGACTCCGACGGCGCCCATATCGCCACCCTGATCTGCGCGCTGTTCGTGCGCCACTTCCGGCCACTGGTCAGCGCCGGCCACGTGTTCGTGGCCATGCCGCCGCTGTACCGCGTGGACGTGGGCAAGGAGGTCTTCTACGCCCTCGACGAAGCTGAAAAGCAGGGCGTGATCGACCGCATCGAGGCCGAGAACAAGCGCGGCAAGATCCAGGTCACGCGCTTCAAGGGGCTGGGCGAAATGAACCCGCTGCAACTGCGGGAAACCGTTATGAACCCCGACACCCGCCGCCTGGTGCGCCTGACCGTAGAGCCCGGCGACGACACCAACAGCATCCTCGACATGCTGCTGGCCAAAAAGCGCGCCTCGGATCGCAGGGAGTGGCTGGAGAACAAAGGGGATCTGGCCGAGGTGGTTTAGGCGATCGCCGGTTAACGTTCCGCCGCCTTCAACGGCAGGCGCAGCGTAAAGCGCGTTACCTCCTGATCCGAGTGCGCCGCGATCTGACCGCCGTGGGCTTCGACAATGGATTTGGTGATCGCCAGGCCCAGGCCGGTGCCCTCGCAGCTGCGACGGCGCGACGGATCGACCCGGTAGAACCGGTCGAAAAGCTTTGGCAGGTGCTCGGCGGGAATGGCGGGCCCTGGGTTTTCCACGCTGAGCAGTACGCCCGCCTTTTTAGCGCTTTCAGCCGCAAGGGTCTCTTCAACTTCTTCAGCCCGGGCCAGCCTGACCACCAGGGTTTGTCCCGCAGGCGTGTAGCGCAAGCCGTTCGACAACAGGTTGGACATCGCCCGCCGCAACATGCCCCGGTCGCCGCGAATCCGCGGAGCCTTGCCCTCCAGTGCCAGCGCGACCTGGCGCTCCTCCGCGAGCGCTTCGAAAAAATCAAACAGCTCGCGCACTTCCTGCGCCAGATCCAGCGACTCCCACACGGGTTTCAGCAGACCATGCTCACTCTTGGCCAGCCACAGCATATCGTTGACCATCCGGGCCACGCGCTCCTGCTCTTCCAGATTTGAATACAGCAGCTCACGGTATTCGTCGAGGGTTCTGGGCTTGCCCAGGGCCACCTGGGTCTGGGTGATGAGGTTGGTGAGCGGCGTGCGAAGTTCGTGGGCGATGTCCGCAGAAAAGTGCGACAGCCGGGTGAAGCTGTCTTCCAGCCGGCCAATCATATGATTGAAGGCATCGACCAGACTCTGCAGCTCTCTCGGCACACCTTTGGGGTCCAGTCGCACATGCAGGCGGTCGGCCTGGACGCCGCGCATGGCCTCGCTCAGGCCGCGCAAGGGCGCATGCCCCTGATACACACCGTACCACGCCGCCAGCAGGGTGATTGCCCCTGCCAGCAGCATGATCAGCCACAAACTTCGGCGGAAACTCTCGAGAAAGTGGATGTGGAAGCCTATGTCGATGGCTGTGACGATGCGGTATATCCGATCGTCGACAGCAACCCGGGTAACCGCGCCCCGGTAGGTTTTTCCGTCCACCTGCCAGCACTGAAGATTATCGGCTGCAATCGTGGCTACCGGTGCAAACCCATTGATCGGCTGCGACCACTCGGCACCGCGCGGCCCGTAGACAAGATCCCCGGTCTGATCCCAGACCTGAAAGTAGACACCGTGATGCCCGGACACGGCGCGCGACAGCATGTCCTTCAGGCGCGCGCTGTCGTGATCAGCGCCGTGCAACCGGCGCGCGACGGCCCTGGCAATCACCGCCAGTTCGTCGGCGTCCTGCTCGACGAAATGGCGCTCCACCGCGCTGTGCACCAGGTGCCCGATCATCAGCAGACTGACACCGATCGCGAGGCCGACGAAGAGCATCACCCGCGCGGTCAGTGACAGCGGGCGGCTGTCGCCGCGACTAGCCCCCATTGTCGTCTTCCAG
>JAVEVZ010000155.1:0-7127 GCA_034004805.1 Spongiibacteraceae bacterium
GATGTCGACGCGCCCTACGAACAGCATCCGCGCTACCGCGCCGCCAGTGCCGAGCTGCGCCAGGCGCGCCTGGATCTCAAGCGCACCTCGGTGCGGGCCAGCCTGGCGGGCACGGTCAGCAATGTGCCCACGCCGGGCCAGTACCTCGCCGCCGGCAATGTCGCTATGGTGCTGGTGGGCAGCGAGACTTTCTGGGTCGAGGCCAACTTCAAAGAAACCGAGATTACCCACCTGCATGCCGGCCAGCACGCCACGATCCATATCGACACCTACCCCGGTCGGCGCTGGGAGGGCCGGGTGGAGAGCCTCAGCCCGGCCACGGGCGCCGAGTTTTCGGTAATTCCCGCGCAGAACGCCACCGGCAACTGGGTCAAGGTGTCCCAGCGGGTCGCGGTGCGTATCCGCTTTGCCGACCCCGGCGCCGGGCCGGTGCTGCGCTCGGGCCTGAGCAGCTCCGTGGAGGTCGACACGGGCAATCATCGCCTGCCTGAGCTGTTGCTGTGAGCAACACGGTGGTGGGCGATCTGCCCGTCGCCGGCGCGCCCAGCCAGCGCATGCCGATACCGCTGATGGTGTCGGTGATGCTGGCGACCATCATGCAGGCGGTGGACTCGACCATCGCCAACGTGGCGCTGCCCCATATGCAGGGCGCGATGTCGGCGACCCAGGACCAGATCGCCTGGGTGCTGACCTCCTATGTCGTGGCCTCCGCCGTATTCATGCCGCTGACCGGCTTCCTGAGTTCCCGGCTGGGCCAGAAGCGCCTGTTTCTGATCTCGACTGTCGGCTTCACCGTGGTGTCCATGCTGTGTGGCGCGGCCCAGTCGCTGGAGCAGATACTGGTATTCCGTCTGCTGCAGGGCGCCTTTGGCGCGTTTCTGGTGCCGCTGTCGCAGACTGTACTGCTGGACTCGACGCCGCCCGCCAAGCATCCCACGGCGATGGCGTTCTGGGGCGTGGGGGTTATGGTCGGGCCCATCCTCGGGCCCACCATGGGCGGCTATCTCACGGAATATTTCAGCTGGCGCTGGGTTTTCTATATCAACCTGCCGATAGGCCTGCTGGCCTGGGCCGGAATCACGGCGTTCATGCCCGAAAAAAACAGCCCCCGGCGGCGCTTTGATGTGCTGGGGTTTGCGCTGCTGAGCATCAGCCTGGCCACCTTGCAGCTGATGCTGGACCGCGGCGAGTCCCAGGGCTGGTTTGACTCCACGGAAATCATTTTCGAGGCGCTGGTCGCGGGCCTGTGCCTGTATATGTTTATCGTGCACATGATGACCGGGCGCTCGCCCTATCTGGACCCCAGCCTGTTTCGCGACCGCAATTACTGCGGTGGCCTGACGGTGGGCTTTGTGGCCGGCGTCATCCTGATGGCGACCATGGCGCTGTTGCCCCCGTATCTGCAGCATCTGGGCGGCTACCCGGTGCTGGATGTGGGCCTGCTGCTGGCGCCGCGGGGACTGGGCACCATGGCGGCGATGGTCCTGGTGGGCAAGCTGGGCACGCGGGTCGATCCGCGCCACGAGATTCTGCTGGGCCTGGCACTGATCGCCTATTCGCTGTACGAAATGAGCCTGTTCGTGACCCATGTGCCCGAACGTCTGGTGCTGGTTACCGGCGTGATACAGGGGTTTGGCCTGGGCCTGGTGATGGTGCCGCTCAGCGCCACCTCGTTTTCCACGCTCACGCCGGCGCAGCGCGAGGACGGCACATCGCTCTACAGCCTGGTGCGCAACCTGGGCGGCAGCATCGGCATATCGCTGACCACCGCGGCGCTGCTGCGCAACGGGCAGGCCAACCATGCGCAGTTTTCGGAACATATCACGCCGTTCAATCCCGCGTTCCAGCAGGCCCTGACGGAATCCGCCGCGCTGCATATGAATCCTGAACAGGGCCTGGTGCTGGTCAACCAGATGGTCAATGAACAGGCCATGACCCTGGCCTATCTGCAGGATTTCCGACTGATGATGTGGATGACGCTGCTGGCCATGCCCATTGTTTTTCTGCTGCAAAATCCCCATCGCAAGCGCGGCAGGCGCCTTGCCTAAGCCTTCGTGCGGCTTTGCGGCGGGGATGTTCAGGTTTCCCGCCGGGCCGACTGCAAACTGTCACTGACAGTCACGCCGGCAACGCTGATCTGAAACGTTAGGTGGGTCACACTTTGCGCCACTGCCGGGAACCATTTCGTGCGCAACGTGTTGGCCGCGCGTCACCACTCTGGTGACTGTTAGGACCAACGTGTTGGAGATCAGAATCATGCAAAAGTATTTTAAACCCCGGCTACTGGCCGGCAGCGTACTGGTATTGGCCGCATCCTTGAGCCAGGCCGCGGTCACGCCAATTACCGAAGGCGCGACATCCATCAAGCTTACCTCCATCGGCGTATTGACCAACGATCTGGGCCTGAGCATTGGCTTTGAGGGCGATACCAGTATCACCGGTTTTGAGGACGGCTTTCCCATTATTTCTTTTGCCGTCACCGGCGGCAGCTATGACGACGTGGCGGGCACAGGGATTTGGGAGCATGCCGGCAGCGGTCTGTCGCTGATGGGCAACGGCACGTCGGTGTCCATCAGTGGCTTTGTGGTGGACACTGCGGCGGGCACCGTCAGCCTGGGCAATCAGGGCGTACCGCCGCTGCCCCTGTTCACCATTGACGATTCCCGGGATCTGCTGATCAGCACCGAACTGTCATCAGCGATGACCTTGCTGTACGGCACGCCGGATCTGACCAACGCCATATTTGGCGAGCTGATTCTGGCAGACGCACCACCCACCACCGAGGTTCCCGTGCCGGCAGCCGCCTGGTTGTTTGGCAGCGCCTTGACCGGCCTGATGGCGACTCGCCGCAAGCGCGCCCGATTGAACAGCGAGACGGAAAACGCTGCGTAATTGAAGTCGAGGTTATCAGGTTATTGATCCGCGTCTCTTGCGGAATGCTGGGGCGACCAGTGCAACCGTCGCCCCCTTTTTATTTCTCCTGTGCAAGCGCCTCTGAAAAACCCACGCGCCCGGCATCGTCGCGTTACACGCGCTTGAGTACCCCCTCCACAAATAATTCTACGCAGTCCTGCGCGCGCTGGATCGGGATACCACCGGCCAGCGGATGGAGTATGGGCTCGTAGCGGCTGCCCTGGTCCTTGCGCGCCCGGGCGCGCTGCAGGCATTCCTCAGGCGTCAGGATTTCGATGCTGCCCTGTTTGCGCAGGCTGTCGATGGAGTCGCTGTCGCTCTGGTAGTGGCGCGCTACGTCGCTCTTGGACCAGCTCGCATATTCCCGGGACTCCCTGAGAAAACAGGGCCCCAGTTCGCGCCAGGCCTGATTCGGGTTTTTATCGACAAACAGCAGGGTCATATCAAAAAACTGATGCACCCGGCCCTCTGTGCCGTGAATCCTGCACTGTTCGAGATAGTAGCTTTCGAGCTCCGGCATGGGCTGGCCCGGAAAAAACGGCAATCCGTAACGCGCGGCGCGGCGTGCGGCAACCTGGCTCATGCCGCCGTAGAAAAATGGCGGGTGCGGCCGGGTGTAGGGTTTTGGCGAGACGTGCACGCGCTGGCCGCGGTAGTCAAAGGCTTCGCCGCGCCAGGCCGTCAGCAGGGTTTCGATCAGAAAATCGGTGTTCGCGCCGCGGCCCGCCCAGTCGCGGTCCAGCATATGGTATTCGCTGGGGCGATAGCCCTGGCCCAGCACAAACACAAACCGTCCGCGACTGACCAGGTCCAGCATGGCGATGTCTTCCGCCAGGCGCAGCGGATCATAGAGCGTGGCCAGCAGCGCCGAGGCGCGGATCGTGACCCGCCGGGTGCGGCTGGCGATCATTCCCGCCATCAGCAGCGGCGAGGGCAGCCAGCCGATTTCCGCATCGTGATGCTCCTCCACATTGACGATGCCGAACGCATTGCGGTCGGCGTACTCCGCGAGATCGATGGCGGCCTGATAGCGATCAGCCTCCGCCTCGGGATTGTTGGGCTGGCCGCTCATATTGATGCGCAGTACCGGCTGCACGTGACTCATGCCTGTTGCTCCATGGTTACCTGTAAAAGCCGCAGCGAGCTTAGCATTGCGGGACGGGCGGGCGTGGCTGTGCGGTTTAATGGGGGAGTCTGACGTCGGACGTCTGATGCTGGACGGAAGACGGAAGACGCTGACCCTCACCCTTCAAACTGAGGCCCAGCGTCCAGCTAAATTTCCCCACCCCGACAACCCGCACCATTCAAAGCGTCAGACGTCCAGCCCAGTTGTTGCGTCTCCCGTCTTCCGTCCAGCGTCCAGCGTCCAGCGTTCGACGTCAGACGTCAGACGTCAGACCCAAGTCCATGGCTGTCGCCCGCTCCAAACAGGCGATACAACGCCGGCAGCACCAGCAGGGTCAGCAGGGTGGCGGAGAGGATGCCGCCGACCACCACGGTCGCCAGTGGCCGTTGCACTTCTGAGCCGATGCCGGTGTTGAAGGCCATGGGCACGAAACCCAGGCCGGCGACCAGTGCCGTCATCAGTACCGGGCGCAGGCGGCGCAGCGCGCCCGTTCGTATCGCCTGCTCCAGGGGCATGCGCTGGTGGAGCAGGGCTTTGATGTGCGACAGCATCACCACGCCGTTCAGCACCGCGATGCCGGACAGGGCGATAAACCCCACGCCGGCGGAGATGGAAAGGGGAATATCCCGCAGCCACAGCGCCAGCACACCGCCGCACAGGGCCAGGGGGATGGCGCTGAAAATCAGCACGGCATCGCGGGCGCTGCCAAATGCGCCGTACAACAGGGCAAAGATCAGCCCCAGTGCCAGCGGCACCACCAGCGCGAGGCGACGGCTGGCGGACTGCAGTTGTTCGAAGCTGCCGCCGTAACCGACCCAGTAGCCCGCCGGCAGCGGCAGGTCGCGCTGTATGCGCTGTTGCAGCTCGGCGACATAGGAACCCAGGTCACGGCCGCGGACATTGGTGCCGACCAGAGCATTGCGTTTGCCGCGTTCGCGGTTCACCTGGTTGGGGCCCGGGTTTACCTCCAGCGTGGCAATTTCACCGAGGGGGATATAGCCGCCATCCGCCAGCGGTATCGGCAGCCGTTGCAGCTGCGCGATATCCCGGCGCTGGCTGTCCGCCATGCGCACCACCAGCGGGAAGCGTTTGTCGCCCTCGAACACCAGGCCCGTTCCGATACCCGCAATGGCGCCGCGCACGGTGGTCTGCACGGTATCCATGTCCAGTCCCAGACGGCCCAGCAGTGCGCGGTCGGGAATAATGGTCAGCACCGGCAAACCATCCAGCGGTTCGAAGCGGGTGTCGGCGGCGCCGTCGATGGTTTTCATAATGCGCTCGGCCTGTTCGCCAAGCCGCGCGAGCTCGTCGAGGTCGTCGCCGTAGATGCGCAGCGCAACGTCTGCGCGTACCCCGGCAATCAGCTCGTTGAAGCGCATCTGTATCGGCTGGGTAAATTCGTAGTTGTTGCCGGGCACGCGCTGCAGCGCATGGGCCATCTGTTCCACCAGCTCCGCTTTGGGCAGTGCCGGGTCGGGCCACGCCTGTTTTGCTTTCAGCATGACAAAGGTATCCGCGACACTGGGCGGCATCGGATCGGTGGCGACTTCAGCGGTGCCGATGCGCGCGAACACTGTTTCGACCTGGGGAAATGTCAGCAGTGTTTTCTCCACCTCGCGCTGCATCGCGACGGACTGGCTGAGGCTGGTGCCGGGTATGCGCAGTGCGTGCAGTGCGATATCGCCCTCGTCCAGATGCGGCACGAACTCCGCGCCAAGGCGGGTGGCCAGCAGCCCGCTGGCGATGACCAGCAGCAGCGCGGCGGCTAGTACCGCATAGCGATATCGCAGCGCCCGGTCCAGCGCCGGTGCGTAGACGGCACGCAGTGCGCGCATGATGCGGTTGTCCTGATGGGTCACCGGGCCGCGCACAAAAACAGCGATGGCGGCGGGTATTGCAGTGATGGTCAGCAGCAATGCTCCCAACAGCGCGGCGATCACGGTGAGCGCCATGGGCTGAAACATTTTTCCCTCGACGCCGGTGAGGGCAAAGATCGGCAGGTACACCACCATGATGATCAGCACGCCGAAGGAGGCGGGGCGGAACACCTCCCGGGTCGCGGCGCGCACGGTGGCCAGGCGTTCATCCAGACTCAGCAAACGGCCGCGCTGTTGCTGGGCCAGGGCCAGCCGCGCCAGGCTGTTTTCCACGACGATAACTGCGCCGTCGACAATCAGGCCAAAGTCGATGGCACCCAGGCTCATCAGGTTGCCACTGGTGCGCGTGGCACTCATGCCGATCATTGCAAACAGTAATGAGAGTGGAATCACCATGGCGGTGATCAGCGCCGCGCGGAGATTGCCCAGCAGCGCAAACAGCACGGCGATGACCAGCACGGCGCCTTCGAAGAGATTGCGCTCAACGGTGGCGATGGTCTTGTCCACCAGTGTGGTGCGGTCATAGACGGTATGGACTGTCACCCCGGCGGGCAGTGTCCGGTTGATGACCGCCAGGCGCTGGCTGGCAGCTTTGGCGACTTCGCGGCTGTTTTCGCCCAGCAGCATCACGGCGGTGCCGAGCACGGTTTCCTCGCCGTCGCGGGTTGCCGCACCGGTGCGCAGGGCGTGGCCGATGTGCACCTGAGCCAGATCGCCGACACGGATTGCGCTGCCGGCCCGCAGTGCAACCACGGTATTGGCGATGGCATCCAGGGAATCGATCTGGCCGGGCAGCCGCACCAGCCATTGTTCGCCGCCCTGTTCGAGATAGCCGGCGCCCACGTTCAGATTGTTGCGCGCCAGGGCATCGACCAGGTCCTGCACGCCGATGCCCCGGGCCAGCATGGCTTCAGGGTCCGGCGCGACCTCGTACTGGCGCGCGTGGCCGCCAATGGCATTGACCTCGGTGATGCCTTTGACCTGCAGCAACTGCGGCCGTATGACCCAGTCATGCAGGGTGCGCAGGCTCTCGGCATCCCAGGGCCGTCCGTCCGGCTGGCGCGCGTCGGGCTCCGCCTCGACGCTGTACAGCGTGATTTCACCCAGGCCGCGGGCCAGCGGTCCCAGTTCGGGGGCCCGTCCCGGGGGAAGCTGGTCGCGCACCGTCTGCAGGCGTTCGCTGATAAGCTGGCGGGCGAAATACAGATCAA
>JAVEVZ010000156.1:0-7104 GCA_034004805.1 Spongiibacteraceae bacterium
CCCGCAGCAGCGGCGGCCGGCGCCGCGAAAGCGCCTCGGAGGCCCTGGTCAAGAGCGTCGCCCGCAGCGTCGGCTCGCGCCTCGGCACCCAGATCGTGCGCGGCATCCTCGGCGCGATCTTCAAGGGACGCTAGGACGCGCCTCAATATCTGCACCGATATATTGATCACCAGAGTGTGCACGGTGATGGGCACGCTGCGCTTTGCCCATCCTACTCCCCGGCCACAGAGGGCAGGGTGGCCGGTGCAACACCGCCCCACCCCGGCTCATACAAGCCACGCCCGACCCAATGCGCAAACGAACTGTGCGGCCATGCCGATGGGCTGTCCGCATAGCCATGTTTTACGGCATTGAAATGGATGTAATCCATGTGGCGGCGCCAATCATCGACGTCACGGATGGAGTGCTCCCAGAAGCGCCGCTGCCAAATACCCTTTTCGCGCTTGCCCGCTTGCGACGCCGATCTCGGCTGACGCGGCAGTCCGCTGGAGAACACGCGCTTCAACACCATCCAGCGCAGAGAGTACTCGCTGTCCCCCTCGGGCAGGCGCCACAAGGTGTGCAAATGGTCCGGCAGCGCCACCATGGCCTCGACAGCAAATGGATAACGCTCACGCACCCGACGAAATGCCGCACGCAGCCGCTCGATGTTTTCCACCAGCAACGGCCGCCGACCTTCCGTTACCACCGTAAAGAAATAACGCCCGCCCGGCACATAATGACGGCGATAGTCCATAGCCCTCATCCTCCCTGATGAAGAAATCTCCACAATGTAGGATGGGCAAAGCGACAGCGTGCCCATCATCCACATTCATGCGCAGCCCTGATGGGCACGCTCCGCTTTGCCCATCCTACATCTCACCCCGACCTTCGGCTCAGCAGCGTGATCACCTCGTAGTGCGCGGTGTGCGGAAACATGTCCAGCAGCCGCGCCCGACGCAGGCGCAGGCCGGGCATCTGCGCCAGGTCGCGCGCCAGGGTCTCGGCATTGCAGCTGGAATAGATCACCCAGCGCACCGCCGACCGGTCGAGAAAGCGGCACAACTGCGCGCCGATGCCGCGCCGCGGCGGATTGACGATCACCAGCGCGGGCACCTGCATATTCCCGGCGGCAAAGTCGGCGGCATCCAGGGCGCGAAAGCTCACCCGCGCCAGCCCCAACTCATCACGACTCTGCTCGGCACTGGCAATCGCCTCGGCGCTGATCTCGATGCCGGTCACCGCGCGGCGGCCGTCGGCCACATGCAGCGCAAAACCGCCGACGCCGCAGAACAGGTCCCACACCCCGGCCGGGTCACACTCTGTCACCCAATCGCGCCCCTGCCGGTACAAGGCCTCGGCCACCGCCGTGTTGGTCTGGAAAAAACTCTTCGGCCGCAGGTGCAGCGGAATGCCGTTGAGACGCATGGTCAGGCTCACCTGCGCGGTGAGCAGAATCTCCTGCTCCCCCTCCAGCACCGCCTTGTGCTCCGGCTGCAGATTCACCGACGCCACGCGCAGCCCCGGCAGCGCCGCCTGCAACGCCGGCAGATACTTGCGCATCCGCCCCAGCGCCTCCTGCGAGCGCAGTACGAAACGCACCATCAACTCGCCGGAATGCTCCGCCAGCGTCACCAGCACATATTTCAACTCGCCGCGCCGCGCCGCAATGTCGTACGGTTCGATGCGCGCCGTGCGGATGAACGCCGCTAGCGGCGCGAAGCTCGCCTGCAACGCCGGCGGATACAGCGGACAGTCTGCCAGCGACACGCCCTGCCCCTGCTCGTCGACGATCCCCAGCACCGGCGCGTCAAACGTGCCGCTCACCACCATCTTCGCCTTGTTGCGAAACCCCGCCTCCGCACTCGCCACCGGCGCCAGCCACTCGACGTCCGCACAGTCCGCCAGCAACGCGCGGCAACGCTCATCCTTCGCCGCCAACTGCTCGGCATAGGGCTGTTCCAGCAGTGAGCAGGAGCGGCAGCGGTTGGCGATGAAATGGGGACAGTGCATGGGGATATTGCGAATGACGACGTGGAGCGTACTTAGTGGTTCGATGGAAATTATCGGGGCCGCCTGAATGGCACCACATTATCCGCCCGCGGCGTGGCGTGGGCCAACATGCCGAGCCAGAATTCACGCATTACCTCGATCGGCCAGAAGTATTCCTTCTGCCCCTTGCGCGAGCGCGGCGTCTGATTCACGCGCAGACCGAAGGCAAAGGCATCGCCACCCTCCAGCGGCAGGGAACCAAAATCATTCGCCATCCATTCCAGATGCCAAGCCACTTCCTTCATATGCGCCTGCACGCTGCGATCCGAACCCGCCACGATCTGCACCGGCTGGCTCACCACATCCACCAGCGCCGCCAGGCGCTGCGACTCCGCATCGTCCAGCGCGCAGATGGACACTATCTCGCGCCACAGGCGGTCGCGTACCAGTTCGGGAAAGCGCAGGAAGTCCGGCTTGGTCAGGCCGGCGAACACCATCGCATACCGGCTTTGCAACTCCATCAGGATGACGCACTTGCGCCGCAGCACCTGCACGCGGTGGCCATACCACTGCATCTGCCGCAGATCGGTGGGCGCCTCAACCAAAAGAGGCTTGAGGTCGGTGGCCAAAGCCTTGGAGACATGTATCTGCATATGACGCTATCCGCTACTCCATCTTTCCTTTCGCCAGCGCCTCCATCTTGCGAATGACCAGCGCAACGCGTGCCTGACTTGCAGCATCGGTTGGCAGATGGCCGGACACGGCATCGATAAACCGCGGGTTGCGCAGCAGAGCCCGAAAACCCGCCCGCAGTGCCTCAACCGGCGCCCTCTCCGCGTGCTCCACCTCCTCAACGATACCTGGACGCCCATCCAACACGGCAATGACATCTTCCAGATCATGGCTCATTTGATAATCGCCGCGACCACGACCATCAAAAGCTTCCAGTTTGGTCAGCAAGAAATACGGCGCCGACACCAAGCGTATGTCCCTGCCCGAAGGTAACCGCGCCATAGTTGCGTGCTCCATCGCCGGCACATACCAGCGGTTGCCAAACCCCAGAATCGTTTGATCGGTAGGCATGACATCGAGAATGACGCTGTCCGCAATCCAGCGACAAATCGGTGCGTCTTCGCTGATATCCTCCCGGAAGCCGCACTGCCGTAGCCGTTCGGACAAACGGTGATACTCAACCAGGGAGCCCACCTGCACGATGGCATCCACATCCCGGGTCTCGCGTATCGGCGGCGCCGCAGGATCGGTAATCAACAACCCAGTCGCGCAGCCACCCAGAAACACCATCTCGTCCGCCAGAGTCCCCAGACGCTCGACGGCCAATACCAGAACCTCAAGATTCGGATTCTGCATCCTTGCCATAATCTTCCAGCCTCTTCCTTAGCTCTTTTCGGGCGAGTTCCCGCTCGCGCGCCTGCCCGCCGCGCAGGCCATCCACCAGCACCAGCAACTCATACAGCGCCGGATCGTTCCGCGCCGCCCTGGGCGCCGACCTGTAGAGCGGCGAGAAAGCCATCCCTCTCATTTCGCCCTCCGGGTCCGGCCACACCGGGGGCGGCTCATGGTCGGGAACCACGGCACCGTCCAGTGGCGGTGCGGCATGCGCCGTGGGGATACCGCGGGTCAGTCCGCCGCGGTCGGGAGCAAACACGTACTGCATTCCATGCAGCATAAATTCTTCCAGGTTACTGATATTCGGCCGGATTACGTCGCCGATACGCAGCGCCAGACGGGCCGCCAACACCCGCTTGGCCGCGCCGTGCACCTCGGACGGACTCATCGCCAACTCCAGCGCCAGGCGGTTGTATGACCAGGGCTTGTCACCCAGGGCGACGAGCTTGAGCAGCAGCAGAAGGTCTTGTGGTTTCAGTATCATTTAGGCATTCGCTGTTCGCGATTCACGAATACAGAATGCCCAGATGATAGGCCATAACAGGCAAGCCCGCCACTACGCCACCTCGGGTTACGCCTCAATAACGAGGTCGGGCCGGTAGGCGGCCAAACCTTCGCGCGGGTAACCCCGCTGGTTGGAGATCAGCCGGCACCGGCCGACCTGCACTTCCACATTGGCGTGGGTATGGCCGAAACACCAGACGTCCACCTGCTCCATGAGTTCGCTCAGATCGCTCCAGAACGCGGCGGCGAGCAAATTCAGCGGGAAACGCGGGTGCTGACAAAGCGGGTGGGGGCCGTGATGCGAGATCACCACGGTCTTTCCCGTGAATGGCTCATTGAGTTTCTGCGCCAGCCATCGCCGCGACTGCTCGTGCAGCGCCAGGGCATCTTCGGGTAGGAAGCGCCGCGTGCCCTTCTTCACGACCCGGTGATCATTCAGGTGTTGCCGCGCCTCCAGCATGGTGAGAGGCTGGCCGCCGGCAGCCCGATAGTCGGTCCAGAGCGTACACCCCAGAAAGCGGACCCCGCCCGTCACCACCTCATCGTTTTCCAGCAGGCGCACCCGGCGCAGGTCACTGGCCACGGTACGAAGTTCATCGAGCAAACCGATATCGTGGTTGTAGTACTCATGATTGCCAACCACATAAATGACCTCCTTGCCGAGCCGCTCGGCCTCGTCGGCGGCCCACCGCACCCCGGCGACGCCAACGTCGATGTCACCAGCCAGGACAACCACGTCCGCAGCTGTTGGGTGGATCGGGGGAACAGCACGCCCCTGATAGAACTCGTTGTGCAGGTCACTCAATAACTGGATTTTCATTGCCACTCCCTGTCGCCCTTCCGGCGCAAGTCCACCGCCTGTGAAAGCCCTGCTGCCGCGGCACGGATGCCGCTCCGGCATCAGCCCGAAGGCTTCCGCTCCCGCTCCAGTTTCTCCAGGGCCTCCCGCAACAACCGAAGCATCCACAGGGACTCGGGATCAGTCGCCGACTTCCACTGGATAATAAGCGCCCGAATCTCCCCTGCCGGATCGTCCTTGTGCTCGTCCATAAGCAGCCCCCGAAAAATGACACTTATAGGGCGTGGCCCCATCGGGATGGTACGCTTACTTTGGCCCCATGAGCAAGGACCCTTTACTGATAGCGCTGGGCGCAAAAATTCGAGCCGTTCGACAGGCCAAAGGCTTTTCCCAGGAAGCCTTCGCGGCCGAGGCTGGGCTTGGCCGCTCCTACTACGGAGGGATTGAACGAGGGGAAAGAAACGTAGCGGCCCTGAATCTGGTGCAGATCGCCAAGATACTCGGCGTCGAGGTCGGCGAACTCTTTCCGACTCTGAAGGAACTGCGAAAGATCGCCAAGGAAGATTAGACCGAGAGGGTAGTGACCGGTCCTGGTCTTCTCCCATCAAGCAAACCAGATCAAAAAACCGTTGGTCGGTACTGCGGAGGTATTATTCTCGTCAAATGTATAGGGGGCGCAGGGCAAAAAGGAATTCCCTGCAACCCCCTAGTCTGATTTTGATTTATTGGCCACTCACGCAGCCGTGGCGAAATTCAGGATGATGCTCTGTTCCTCAACCTGGGCTATGCGCGTGAACTGTTCCAGCTCTCTGACAACCTCATCAAACGCCTTGAATCGCTTGTCGTCGGCGCGTTCCGGCGCTTCGACTGTGAATAGAATTTGTGCCGGTAGCCGATTCCGCTGATGCAGGCGCTTCAATCTGCTCAGCCATTGATCGCCATGGTTGTAAATTGCAGTGGTATCGTCCTGCGCCAAGTAAAGTGGCTTGATGGCCTTAACAGGATGCTCCTGCACCGTTTGTACCAGCGGGAACCGGACGGCGAACTCATCATCCCCCAGCCGCATTTCACGAAATGGATTCGCCAGATGAAGCCCTTTGATCAGTTGATGTACTCGTTTTTCCAGCGCCTGCTCGTGGTATTCCGGCGTGACAAAATCATGCTCCACGTAATGCCCATAGAGTTGGGCGAGCGCCTGTTCCGGATCGTCGACGAGGATGGCACGGGCATCGCTAAACCGCAGAATGGTTTCTCTTGGATGCACAAGTGCGGTAAACGCTTCACGCACTATGTCGGCATTGGCATTCGCCAAAACTCGTTTGACGCGGTCAAGCTCGTCACGAAGTGCCGCAACACCTCTTAAGTAAAAGGCTTTATCCAGCTCACGGAAGAAGTGCGTGAACCGGGCATAGCGGCGTGTTTCCAACTGATAACCAAAATAGCCGGTTGCTGGACAGGCGAGCACAATGCCGGCATTGGCAAATTCACCGGTTTCCGGATACGGCAAGAATTGAACGATGGCGTAACGACACGCTAGCTTTTTCATGCCACCCTCCAAAAGTCATCCGTCTCACAACGCGAAAGCAGTTCGCGCACCGTATCTTTATCAAAATCAGCAGCGACGGTTTGCTCGTCGTCGAACCACCACCACTCATCGGGTACCTGCGCCAGCGCCTCGTCGACCACCGGCAATGCCGTCCGCAGCCAGTCTTGGTAGTGTGCCCGCTCCAGTAAATCGTCCCAAATTTCCGCCGCCTGATGGCCAAATATATGAAGGTCAAGGAAATCGCGGGCGTTAAAGTCTCTATCAAAGGCGAGGTTGTGGTCAATAACTACCAACTGCCCGCGTACCGCATCCCACAAAAGGTTTGAGTTAGTCGTAAGCCGGTCACAATTGCGCACCCACCAATCGAACATAAGTATCTGGCCTTGCAGCGGTTTCTCGATCTTGCCGACATGCTCCTGTTCAAACCATAGCACCTTCGGCCATTCCTGGGAGCCGAAGGCCAGCCCGGCGCCGACTTCGCGCATTGCATCCGGGGTTTCCGCCAGCAGCTCAGGGGCAATATTGACGAGAGAAAAGGGCGCGATGGGCAACCCCAGCGCGGTGGCCAGATGCGCACAGACCCACTCGGTGATCTGGCTCCGCCGCCCCGTATTGCGACCTTTGACATAGTAAAGTCGATTGTCCTCGCCCCTGCAGATATAGGGCCCGGAACGCCCCTGTTCGGCCGGGCGAATGATTTCCGTGATTGCTATCGGCTCGGCCATACTGTCACCCGACACCCCAGGCCTGCTTCAACCGCGAGACGGTATGCCCCCACTTCTCGGTGCGGGGCTTGCAAACCGAATTCTGGTTGCCGAACAGGCCGGTTTCGGCAAACGCCTTGCCGGCGGGGACGGTGTGGGTCCATTGGACCGGG
>JAVEVZ010000157.1:0-7061 GCA_034004805.1 Spongiibacteraceae bacterium
TGACGTCTGACGCTGGACGCTTAAGGAAAGACGGAAGACGGAAGACGCTAAACCAGTGCCTTCGATTGGAGGTCTGGCGTCGAGCCGAATGCCCTCAAGCCCGGCAACTTCGCATCGTCAGTTCGTGAGCTATCAATCGTCAGGCGTCCCGCCCCTACGCGTCTTCCGCCTGCGTTCAGCGTCAGACGTCAGACGTCAGACTTTTGAGACCCAACACCAATTCCCCATGCTGCTCCGGCCGCAGGCGCGGGCCGTATTGGGTGACTACGGTGCCGGCGGCGGTGTTGGCGAGTTGGCCGGCGGTGGCGGCGTCCCGGCCCTGGGTTAGGGCGTACAGATAGGCGCCGGCGAACATGTCACCGGCGCCGTTGGCGTCCACCGCTTTCACCGCGCGTCCCGGAATGTCGATAACGCGTTCGCCGTCGAAGATCAGTGCGCCGTCGGCGCTGCGGGTGATCACCACGTGGCGGGCGATCCCCTTGAGTTCTTCCAGCGCCCCCTCGATGGCGTCGCCGCCGGTCCAGGCCAGGGCCTCGTCGCGGTTGCAGAACAGCAGATCTACGCCGCTGCCGATCATGTCCCGCAGGCCGGCGCGGAAAAACTGCACCATGCTGGGGTCGGACAGGCTCAGGGCGATCTTTACTCCGTGTTGGCGGGCGATGTCGCAGGCGTGGATCGCCGCGGCGCGACCGCTGTCGGAGCTGACCTGGTAACCCTCGACATACAGGTATTGCGAGCGCGCGATGGCCTCGGGGTTCAGGTCCCGGACTGACAGGGTTTCGCTGATGCCGAGAAACGTGCTCATGCTGCGCTCGGCATCGGGGGTGATCAGCACCAGGCATTTGCCGGTGATGCCGGCGTCGAGGGCGCGCTCAAAGTCCGCGTCGACGCCGGCCCGGCGCAGGTCGTCGAGATAGAAGCGGCCGTGGTCGTCGTCGGCAACCTTGCAGGAGTAGTAGGTGCGCGCGCCAAAGTAGCTGGCGGCGATGATGCTGTTGCAGGCCGAGCCGCCACTGGCGCGCCGCGAGTGCACCAGATGGCCGTCCAGGTGCTGCAGCAGTTCAGCCTGACGGGCCTCGTCCACCAGGGTCATCAGGCCCTTGTCCACAGCCATGCGACGGAGGTCGGCGTCGTTGACTTCGATTTCGGTGTCCACCAGCGCCGCGCCGATGCCGTAGATATGGTAGTGAGTCATGCCTGGTCCCCGATGGTGAGTGCGAAAGTCTTTGTCGGGCGTGTGCCCGTGCAGCGGGCGCCCATTATGGCGACGTCGCGCGGCGGCGCAATCGTCGCGCCGTGATAAACTCCGCCGCCATGTCGCCGCGCCGCAAATCCACCCGCACCCGAAAATCGCCCCGCGCGCGGCGCTGGCCGTGGCTGTTGGCGTTGCTGCTGTTGCTGGGCGCCGCAGCCGGATGGGTGGCATACCTCGACCACACGGTGCGCAGCACCCTGGGCGACGGCCAGTGGGTGCAGCCCGCCCATGTCTTTGCGCGACCACTGGTGTTCGACAGCGGCGCGCGCCTCGACAGCGATCTGCTGCAAAGCCAGCTCCGCCAGCTGGGCTACCGCGGCCGTGCCGCGGTGGAGCGGCCCGGTGACTACCGGGCCAGCGGCGGTGATTACGAGATCTACGCCCGCGCCTTCGCTTTGTCGGAACAGAGTGCCCATGCCCGGCGCATCCGTTTTCAGCTGCGCGGCGGGCGCGTCAGCGGGCTGACGGTGGATGGCGCCGGCACCGCGCGGGCCTGGCTGGAGCCGATGATGCTGGGCGCCATCGATCCGCGCCACGCCGAGGATCGCCTGCTGCTGAAACTGGCGGACACGCCGCGCCTGCTGGTGGATGCCCTGCTGCTGGTGGAAGACCGCGATTTCGGCAGCCACTGGGGGATTTCCCCGCGCGGTATCGCGCGCGCGGCGCTGGCCAACCTGCGGGCCGGCGCCACGGTGCAGGGCGGTTCCACCCTTACTCAGCAGCTGGTCAAGAATGTCTTTCTGGACCGCGAGCGCAGCCTGTGGCGCAAGGCCCAGGAAGCGGTAATGGCGCTGCTGGTGGAGGTCCATTACGACAAGTCACAGATTCTCGAAGCCTATCTCAACGAAATTTACCTGGGCCAGGAGGGCAGTCGCGCGATTCACGGTTTCGGACTGGCGGCGCGGCATTATTTCAACCGGCCGCTGACGGAGCTGTCGCCGGACCAGATCGCGCTGCTGGTGGGCATGGTCAAGGGTCCGTCGCTGTACAACCCGTGGCGGCGGCCCGAGCGCGCCCGGGAGCGCCGCGACCTGGTGCTGGAGCTGCTGGCGGAAGACGGCCTGCTCAGCGCCGCCCAGTTGAAGGCCCTGCGCGCCCAGCCCCTGGGCGTGGACGAGCGCGGCGCGCTCAACGGCAATTACCCCGCCTACCTCGACCTGGTGCGCCGCCAGCTGGGCGACGACTACCGGGCCGACGACCTGCAGCGCGGCGGCCTGCGCATTTTTACCGCGCTGGATCCCGCCGTGCAGCAGGCCGCCGAGCAGGCATTGGCGACGGTGATGCCGGGGTTCAAGGACGCCAATCTCGAGGCCGCGATCGTGGTCACCGAAGTGGCCAGTGGCGACGTGGTCGCCGTGGTCGGCGGCCGCCGGCCGCGCTTTGCCGGCTTCAACCGCGCGCTGGACGCGGTGCGCCCCATCGGGTCGCTGGTGAAGCCCGCGGTGTATCTGGCGGCGCTGGGCTCGCGCCGCTATACCCTGGCGACACCCGTTTCCGATGCGCCGGTGACGGTGCTGGGCGCGGACGGCTCGGAGTGGAAGCCGCGCAACTACGACCGCCAGAGCCACGGTGACGTGCCGCTGCTGGAGGCGCTGGCCCAGTCCTACAACCAGGCCACCGCGCGGCTGGGCATGGAGATCGGCCTCCCCGAGGTGGTGGCGACCCTGGGCGATCTGGGGGTTACCCGCAAGCTGCCGGCGGTGCCGGCGCTGCTGCTGGGCGCGGTGGAGCTGTCGCCCATCGAGGTGGCCGCCATGTACCAGACCATCGCCGCCGACGGGCGCCGCACCGGGATGCGCAGCATCGTCGCGGTGGCCGACAGCGAACAGGCGCTGCTGGGTCATTACCCCCAGCGGCCGCGGGCCATGGTCGAGCCGCCGCTGATGTATCTGCTGCAGTACGCGCTGGCCGAAGTCGCGACCACCGGCACCGCCGCCGGGGTGCGCGCGGCCTGGCCCCAGGGCTTTGCGGTGGCGGGCAAGACCGGCACCACCGACGATCTCCGCGATTCCTGGTTCGCCGGCTTCAGCGGCGACTACCAGGCGGTGGTCTGGCTGGGCCGCGACGACAACAAGGCGGCGGGCCTTACCGGCAGCCGCGGCGCGCTGCTGGTGTGGCGCGAGCTGATGGCGCGTATCAGCCGCGAGCCGCTGGATCTGGCGCCGCCGGCGGGCGTGGACTTTCACTGGGTGGACAGCCAGGGCCGGCTCGCCAACGCCAGTTGCGAGGGGGCGCGGCGCCTGCCGTTCCTGGTGGGCACCGAGCCCAGGGAAACCAGCCCCTGCGCGCCCAGTGTGCGCGGGGTATTGCGCTGGTTCGAGCGCCTGTTCCAATGAGGGCGCGGGCGTTCGCACTGCTGGTGTTGGCGCTGGTTGTGGAAAGCAGCGTGGCGCAGGCCAGGCCCCAGCGCATTGCCTCGCTGAACCTGTGCACCGACCAGCTGTTGCTGCTGCTGGTGGAGCCGCAGCGGATCGTATCCCTCAGCTATTGGGCGGTGCGCCCCGAGGCGTCCTACTACGTCGACCGCGTGCCGCCGGGTATCCAACTCAACCACGGCCGCGCCGAAGAGGTGCTGCCACAGCACCCCGACCTGATCCTGGCCGGTCAGTTCACCGATGGCCGCATGGTGGAAGCCCTGCGCCGGCTGGGCTACCCCATCGAGGTGGTGGATGTGCCCACCAGCCTGAGTCAGGCCGAGGCACATATTCGCGCGTTCGGCGCACTGGTGGGCGAGCCGGAACGCGCCGCGCACCTGATCGCGGCTATGCAGGCCCGCGAGGCGCAGATACGCGCGCGCCGCTACCGGGATGCACCGCTGGCGGTGATCTATGCCGCCAATGGCGTCAGCGCCGGCGGGGGCACCCTGATGAACGAGATACTGGACGTAGTGGGCCTGCGCAACCTCGCCGCGGAACTGGGCATGCAGGGCTACGGCCAGCTGTCGCTGGAAAGCCTGGTCGCCGCCAGGCCCGACATGCTAGTGCTCGAGTGGCGCAGTGAGCAGACCGACGCCGTGGCGCAGGGCATACTCCACCACCCGGCGATGCAGGCGCTGGCCCGCCACGCGCGGCGCGTGGTGCTGCCGCCGCGGCTGACGGTCTGCGTCGGCCCCATGGTCTTCGATGCGATGGAACAATTGCTGCCGTGAAACTGCCCGCGATCAATCCTCTGCCGGCGTTGCTGCTCCTGCTGCTGGGCAGTGTGTTGCTGGCCCTGCACACCGGCCCGGTCACGGTGAACTGGCCCGAGGCCTGGCGCGCGCCCATGGATTCCGTGGATGGCCTGATTCTCTGGCAGCTGCGCCTGCCGCGGGTCCTGCTGGCGCTGGCGGTGGGCGCGACCCTGGGCCTGGCGGGGGCCGCCCTGCAGGGCCTTTTGCGCAATCCGCTGGCGGACCCGGCGCTGGTGGGCGTCAGCAGCTGCGCGGCGCTGGGGGCCGTGCTGGTGCTGTATTCGGGCCTGGCGGGTGCGGCCTGGTGGCTGCTGCCCGCCGGTGGTATGGCGGGCGCGGCACTGGCGGTGGTGATCGTGTTCCTGCTGGCGGGTCGGGACAGCAGCGTGCTGACCCTGATCCTGGCCGGGGTAGCGATCAATGCGGTGATGTCGTCGCTGATCGCCATGGCGCTCAATTTCGCGCCCAATCCCTTCGCGCTGTCGGAGATCGTGTTCTGGCTGCTGGGGTCGGTGGCCAACCGCAGCTTCCAGGACCTCGCCATCAGCCTGCCCTTCATGCTGCTGGGCTGGGCCGTGCTGCTGAGCACCGGGCGCTTTCTGGATGCGCTGACCCTGGGCGAGGACAGCGCCCGCTCCCTGGGTTTTGCCAGCGGGCGCCTGCGCTGGCGGCTGGTGCTGGGGGTGGCCTGCTGCGTCGGCGCGGCGATCTCGGTCAGCGGCAATATCGGCTTTGTCGGTCTGGTGGTGCCGCACCTGTTGCGGCCCTGGGTAGGCTATCAGCCCAGCCGCCTGCTGCTGGCCAGTGCGCTGGCCGGCGCCAGTCTGCTGGTGCTGGCGGATGTCCTGGCGCAGACCCTGTCGCCGGGCCAGGAGCTGAAGCTGGGGGTGGTGACGGCGCTGGTGGGGGGGCCGTTCTTCCTGCATCTGGTCTACCGCACCCGGAACAACCTGTTATGAAGCGGCTGGTCGCGGACGGGGTGACGGTGCGGGTGGCCGGGCGGACGCTGCTCGACGGGGCCGATCTGACCGTGAATGCCGGGGAGTGCCTGGGTCTGATCGGTCCCAACGGCGCGGGCAAGACCACGCTGCTGAGAACCCTGGCAAACCTGCTGGCACCCACGGCGGGCCGGGTGCTGTTGGACGGTCAGGCCTTGTCCGCGCTGGACGACTTCGTGCGTGCCCGCACCATTGGCTATCTGGAGCAGGGTGCCCCGGCCCACTGGCCACTGACGGTGGAAGCAGTGGTGGGGCTGGGGCGTATTCCTCATCTGGGGCGCTGGGGCCGTGGTACCGCCCAGGACGCCGCCGCCATCGCCGCTGCTCTGGCGGCGGCGGAGGTCGAGCAGTTCCGTGGCCGCCTTATAACCACCCTGTCGGGCGGTGAGCGCCTGCGGGTCCTGCTGGCCCGGGTTTTCGCCGGTGAGCCGCGGCTGATCCTGGCGGACGAGCCGGTTGCGGCTCTCGACCCCTACCATCAACTGCACATCATGGAATTGCTGCAGAACCACGCCCACCAGGGTGGCGCGGTGGTGGCGGTGCTGCACGATCTCAATCTGGCGGCGCGTTTTTGCGATCGTTTGTGCCTGCTGCACGAGGGCCGGGTTGTGGCCACCGGCAGTCCCTCGGCCGTGCTGACCCGCGAGCGCCTGCGGGCGGTGTACGGCATCGACGCCGCCATACACCGGCTGGAGAGCGGCGGGTTGTGGGTCGTGCCGGAGCAGCGCAAGACATAGGATATCGCCGGCGCGCGACTGTGCCCGGCAGGGGCGCCGGTGTTGCCGGGAGCACGTTATCTGCACAATTTCTGCACATAGTTGTGGCTGCAGTTTATAAAAACTGTCAATAATACGGCCTATTCGGTAGCCCAGCGGCGGCACTGAGGTCGTGCGCCGGCGCCGGGGTTGAGGAGCAGACACGGTGCAGGTATTGCGACTGAACAAGGCCGGGCAGCCCATCGACTGGCTCAATTGGCAGGAGGCGGTCTGTCTTTACGCCCGCGATCTGGTGATCTGGAGCCTGGGCGACCCGATCTTTCGCATCCATGGCGGCTACAGCCGTCTGAGCGGCGAACAGACGGTGATCGAACTGCCCAGCATCATCGCCTGTGGCGGCCAGCGCATCGGCCGGCCCCGCACCAACCCGCCGCTGACCAACCGCGCGCTGTTCGAGCGCGACAATTACGAATGCCTCTATTGCGGTGGCAGTTTCGAGCACTGGCAACTGACCCGCGACCATATCAAGCCGCGCTCCCGGGGCGGCCGCGATAGCTGGCAGAACTGCGTCGCCGCCTGCAAACGCTGCAACCAGCACAAGGGCTGCCAGACGCCGGAGGAAGCGCGCATGGAGTTGCGCGCCATACCCTACCGGCCCAATTCCGCGGAATACCTGGCACTGGTCAACAGCAACCGCATCCTGCCCGACCAGGCGGACTTCCTCAGCAAACTGTTT
The DNA here is from genome assembly GCA_034004805.1 of Spongiibacteraceae bacterium. Classification (GTDB taxonomy): domain Bacteria; phylum Pseudomonadota; class Gammaproteobacteria; order Pseudomonadales; family CAMLJR01; genus JAVEVZ01. The sequence continues at coordinate 6,878 of JAVEVZ010000157.1, forward strand.
TCCAGCAACTGCCGCTGGCAGCTGCCGCGTGGACGTCTGAGGTCTGACGCTTTGGGGGGTGCTTGGCCAGGCGCGGGCGCGGAACGGAGTGCTTGACGACCGGGCTGGATGTCTGACGTCTGACGCTAAGGGCAAGGCGGGAGACGGGAGACGCTGAACCTGTGCTTTCGATCGGGGGGCTGGC
>JAVEVZ010000158.1:0-7023 GCA_034004805.1 Spongiibacteraceae bacterium
CTCTTAAAACTTGAGCGGATGGCTCCCTGACAAGCGAGGGAGTCATGAAGAAGAGCCGTTTTACTGAAGATCAAGTGGTCAGGATGCTGCAAGAGGCCGATCGTACGTCGGTCGCAGCCGCGCCGGCGGGGTTGCGGGGGGGGGGCTCGGAAAAGCGCGCGCGTCCGGCACGAAATTATCCCTATTGGGGCGGCGTTGTTGGTGCACTCCTGCCCCGATTACAGGGTGTGACCCGCGTCACGCAAGCCCTGTTTTTACGCCAATCGAAGGGACCCGGGCGCTGCACCGAACTACCGAGAAGTGGTGTGGCGGAGCGTGGTCGTGAGCGGATATGGTGGCGTGTAATCCGGAGATAAGTGGCGGGCAATTTGGAGCCTATATTTCTTTGACACTATCGATGGCCGCTAAAATCAGGCTTTCCTATGGCTTGTTTAATCTACCCGGAAACGGTGTCTCCACGGCTCTGGATGGTCGGGCATGAAGCCCTCTGCCGAGGCAGGGGCAATCTGACTTGCAGAGGACGTGCCGGGGAAATACAAGGTGAGGCGGGGGCTCTTTGAATCCAGTGAATCGTATCCCCAGGCTCGATCTAACCCACCTCCTTCGTCCACTCCCCAGTTAATGAGGCAGCTCTAAACTAGAGTTTTCCACTTTTGCGCGATACACCGCTGGCGGCAGATCGCCCAAACTTTCGTGCGGTCGCTCATCGTTGTAATCGAGCATCCACACCCAAGCCATCTCGCGAACCTGCAATAACGTTTCAAACAGATACGCATCGAGGAATTCGCGGCGGAACGAACCGTTGAAGCGCTCCACAAATCCGTTCTGCTGCGGCTTGCCTGGCTGGATATAAACCTCGTCGATGCCATGGTCATCGCACCAATCGTAGAACTCCGCAGCAATCAGCTCCGGGCCGTTATCGACACGAATCTGTTTCGGCAGGCTGGTATCCACTTCGATCGCCAAACACTCGCGCGTGCCTTCATCGAAGAATACGCGCCGGCCGTGAAGGCCACATCTTCGGCAGCTATGACTACTTCCTGATTATCGTGCTGTTGATTGCCCTGGCATTTGCTCCGTGCATTTACTGGACCCGCTCCGGAAGCTGACATCGGGCGCAAATGGAAAAGGGGCGGCATCTTCTCGATGCCGCCCCTTTTTTGTCAGCCATCCTCAGGGGCCGGCGCTGACAGCAGCTCCATTGATTTTCCTTCGGTCAGGGCAACACCAATCGCAACTGATACGACGCATGCCGCTCTTCCAGTTGCGCCTTGCGCTCCGCCGGGGTGAGCCAGACTGCCTCCTCAACCATCTGCTCCTCGGTACGGCCGCGAACGACCGTACCGTAATAACCCGGATCAGTTGGATCCAAGCGCGCCGAAGCGGTACTTGAGCTCCAGACCGAAGGTGCGGGGGTCACCCGGGATGTAGGTAGCGAAGCCCAGCCCATCCAGGGCGATCATCGGCAGCATGTACTCCTCGTTGGCAACGTTTTTCACGTACAGGCCGACATCCAGGGAGGTACCCATAACATCGCGCCAGTCTGCACGCAGGTTCACCAGACCATAGGGCTCGGTTTCACCATACGGATCGTAGGAGTCGGTCCATTTGAAACTGTCGGTCCAGTAGTAGTTGCCCTGCAGCGAGACTTCACCGATTTCCGGCGACAACGGCAGCGTGTAGCGCGCAGTGAAGCCACCGATGTGCTGTGGTGCCACGCCCATCTGGGCGGTGTCCTTGTTGACGCCTGGGACCCTCGACTCGTACTCGGTGAACTCGGCGAAGGACACCGCCCAGAAGCCCGACAGATCCAGACCCGGCAACGGCAGAACCGTCATCTCGATCTCGCCGCCCTTGGTCTCAATGGTGGCGTTGTCGATAATCGTCACCGACTGGTTGATGATGCCGATGGGCGTCTCCAGCCGCTGGGTCAAGCTGTTCTGGCGCTGGGTGTCGGTGTTCTCCGCATAGAACAGCGCGACGTTGGTACGGCCATCGATATCGCCGATATTCCAGTCCGCCTTCAGGCCCAGCTCCCAGTCATCGACCGTTTCCGGCTTGAAGGGAGTTTTCGTCTCGGATACCAGCACCGCCCGGCTGCTGAGACCACCGCTGCGGTAGCCACGCCGTTTGGTCAGGTAGACCAGCGTGTCCGGGGTGAGTCTGTAGTCGAGGGTGATGTTATAGGTCACCTTCTCGAAGTCGGCATTGGCAGTGGTGGTGCAGGCGTCGTAGGGAAGCGGCACGCCGGGGCTCGATTGCACACGGCAGACGCTGGCGGTGCGGTTCTTGGTGGTGAACTCGCGCTCGTCCTCGGTATAGCGCACACCGACCGTCAGCGACAGGTCGTCGACCCAGTCGCCAAGGTTATAGGTACCTTGGGCGAATACGGACTGGCTGATGTTTTCGCCCACGCCGTTGGTCAGCGACCAGAAAGGGGTCTCCATCGGCGCCAGCGCGGCCATGCTCGCCGGGGCCAGCGTGATGCTGGGGGTTTTCTCCTCACCCTCTTCACGGAAGTAGTAGAGGCCCGCGATCCACTCCAGCCGATCGGTTTCGCCGATCAGCTGCAGCTCTTCGCTGATCTGGGATATGTTCGGAACGTCCCGCTCGATCGTCAGCACCGGTACCGGCAGGCCATCGCTATCCTCAAGTACATAAGCCTTGACCGAGCGGTAGCCGACGATGTTCTTGATGGTCAGGCTGTCCGTCAGGGCCCAGGTGGTGGTGTTGGCCACATCCCACACACTCATGCGCGAGGTGGTGTTGAGGCCACTGGCCGTTTTCCAGAAGTCGCGGGATTTCTGCGCTGCCAGCATGTTGGCGGGAGCGAGATCGCCGACATAGCCGAGCCGCGAGGCCGAGGAGTTGATCGGCTTGGTGGGGATCGGAGAGATATCTTTGATAGCCGAGCCGCTGCCGCCACTGTCATCGAGGAAGCGGTTGTAGACAAACAGCGATTCCAGATCGTCGTTCGGAGTGAGCAGCGCCGAGATACGCCAGGACATGTTGTCCTGATCATCGACATCGTCGCCGGTGATCACATCTTCCATATAGCCATCGCGGGTCTCGGTGCGCGCCGCCACCCGTACCGAGAACGAGTCGGTAATCGGCGTGTTGACCATGAACTCGGTGCTGAAGAGGCTGTAGTTGCCCGCGCCGAGCTGGGCGTACCCTTCGAACGTTTCGGAGGGCCGGTTCGGCTTGAACAGGATTGCGCCGCCGGTGGTGTTGCGGCCGAACAGGGTGCCCTGCGGCCCCTTCAGCACTTCCACCGACTGGAGGTCGAACAGCGACTGGTTGACGCCATAGGCCCGCACCACGGCGATGTCGCCGAAGTAGACGCCAACGGAGGGGTCGGCGTTGATGGACAGCTCCTGCTGGCGCTGGCCACGAATGGTGAAGGTGGGCACGTTGCGGCCAGCACCGTTACCGGGGACGATGGTGAGCGCTGGCACCGAGCTGGTCAGGTCGCTGACGTCCACGATGTTGTTCCGGGTCAACGTGTCGCCGGTGAGCGCGGAAACCGCCAGCGGAACGACCTGTATGGTTTCTTCGCGCTTCCGGGCGGTGACTATCACCTCTTCCAGTGAAGAGCGCGCTCCGGACTGGGCTTGCGCCTGCGAGATACCTAAGAACGGTATGGCGTTGGCACCGACAATGAGGCTGGCGAGTAGCGTTTTGCGCATATTGGTCACTCCACGAAAGTGTCATTTATAGTGATTATTCGGCACCAGGCGGGCGACACGCGTCGATCCCGGAGGTGTCGTGGCACCCCATCGAGCCGGGCGGCCATTCTTGGAAGTGCTGGCGTGCTGAAAGCCGTCTTCCCGCCTGTCGCCAGATACTGATTCCTGGTTATCGGCCGGCAGCGGACGCACAACGTGGGTAGTCTTTCAATTCAGTCGAACCATAGAAAGTCGACAATCCGGACAAAACTGGAGACGAAACTACCAATTCGGCACAACAACCTTATGGAGAGGGAATTTGCCGCCTGGAGAGCTGCCTGCGTCATCCGCTCCTGCCCGTCGGGCATAAGCGGCCGCGACGTCCCCCCCGTATTTGAGTAGCATCGGCACTTGGAGGCCAATACCTCTGACTCGGGAGATTGGGCGTTAAGACTCCCGTTGAGGCTTTGTATTAGCGGCCTGACCTGTGCAGAAAGTGCCGGGTCATTACATCAAGGCGCCAGGTACCGGAACAGCAACCTGGACCTCGGGACTGATCATCCGCAGCAAGGTGTTCTGGCTGATCGTCCTCGGCTTCCTGCCAAACATGGAGGTGACGTCGGCACTCACGGTCAACTTCGGACCCTGCACACGGGATCTGGGCATAGAGAACAGCCACGCCGCAGTGTTGATGTCCCTGTGGTCAGCCATGATGGTGATCGGCAAAATCAGCTTCGGCACGCTGGCTGACCGCTTCGATCACCGCACACTCTATTACGCAGGATTACTGCTGCTGTCAGGCGCACTGCTGCTGATGTTGGGACAGCCGGGTTTTCCCATGCTGGTGATCGCGATTGTGATGCTCGGCCTCCCCGCCGGGGGCAGCCTGCCACTGGCTGGCGCCATGATCGGGCGCCATGATCGGGCGCCACTTCGGTGCGCTGGCCTTTGGCCGCGCCATGGGGCTGTCCTACCTGTGCATCCGCCCGGTCGCCTTCGGCGGGCCCATCGGCGGATGGATACGGGACATCTTCGGCAGCTATGACTACTTCCTGATTATTGTGCTGTTGATTGCCCTGGCATTTGCTCCGTGCATTTACTGGACCCGCTCCGGAAGCTGACATCGGGCGCAAATGGAAAAGGGGCGGCATCTTCTCGATGCCGCCCCTTTTTTGTCAGCCATCCTCAGGGGCCGGCGCTGACAGCAGCTCCATTGATTTTCCTTCGGTCAGGGCAACACCAATCGCAACTGATACGACGCATGCCGCTCTTCCAGTTGCGCCTTGCGCTCCGCCGGGGTGAGCCAGACTGCCTCCTCAACCATCTGCTCCTCGGTACGGCCGCGAACGACCGTACCGTAATAACCCGGATCAGTTGGATCCAAGCGCGCCGAAGCGGTACTTGAGCTCCAGACCGAAGGTGCGGGGGTCACCCGGGATGTAGGTAGCGAAGCCCAGCCCATCCAGGGCGATCATCGGCAGCATGTACTCCTCGTTGGCAACGTTTTTCACGTACAGGCCGACATCCAGGGAGGTACCCATAACATCGCGCCAGTCTGCACGCAGGTTCACCAGACCATAGGGCTCGGTTTCACCATACGGATCGTAGGAGTCGGTCCATTTGAAACTGTCGGTCCAGTAGTAGTTGCCCTGCAGCGAGACTTCACCGATTTCCGGCGACAACGGCAGCGTGTAGCGCGCAGTGAAGCCACCGATGTGCTGTGGTGCCACGCCCATCTGGGCGGTGTCCTTGTTGACGCCTGGGACCCTCGACTCGTACTCGGTGAACTCGGCGAAGGACACCGCCCAGAAGCCCGACAGATCCAGACCCGGCAACGGCAGAACCGTCATCTCGATCTCGCCGCCCTTGGTCTCAATGGTGGCGTTGTCGATAATCGTCACCGACTGGTTGATGATGCCGATGGGCGTCTCCAGCCGCTGGGTCAAGCTGTTCTGGCGCTGGGTGTCGGTGTTCTCCGCATAGAACAGCGCGACGTTGGTACGGCCATCGATATCGCCGATATTCCAGTCCGCCTTCAGGCCCAGCTCCCAGTCATCGACCGTTTCCGGCTTGAAGGGAGTTTTCGTCTCGGATACCAGCACCGCCCGGCTGCTGAGACCACCGCTGCGGTAGCCACGCCGTTTGGTCAGGTAGACCAGCGTGTCCGGGGTGAGTCTGTAGTCGAGGGTGATGTTATAGGTCACCTTCTCGAAGTCGGCATTGGCAGTGGTGGTGCAGGCGTCGTAGGGAAGCGGCACGCCGGGGCTCGATTGCACACGGCAGACGCTGGCGGTGCGGTTCTTGGTGGTGAACTCGCGCTCGTCCTCGGTATAGCGCACACCGACCGTCAGCGACAGGTCGTCGACCCAGTCGCCAAGGTTATAGGTACCTTGGGCGAATACGGACTGGCTGATGTTTTCGCCCACGCCGTTGGTCAGCGACCAGAAAGGGGTCTCCATCGGCGCCAGCGCGGCCATGCTCGCCGGGGCCAGCGTGATGCTGGGGGTTTTCTCCTCACCCTCTTCACGGAAGTAGTAGAGGCCCGCGATCCACTCCAGCCGATCGGTTTCGCCGATCAGCTGCAGCTCTTCGCTGATCTGGGATATGTTCGGAACGTCCCGCTCGATCGTCAGCACCGGTACCGGCAGGCCATCGCTATCCTCAAGTACATAAGCCTTGACCGAGCGGTAGCCGACGATGTTCTTGATGGTCAGGCTGTCCGTCAGGGCCCAGGTGGTGGTGTTGGCCACATCCCACACACTCATGCGCGAGGTGGTGTTGAGGCCACTGGCCGTTTTCCAGAAGTCGCGGGATTTCTGCGCTGCCAGCATGTTGGCGGGAGCGAGATCGCCGACATAGCCGAGCCGCGAGGCCGAGGAGTTGATCGGCTTGGTGGGGATCGGAGAGATATCTTTGATAGCCGAGCCGCTGCCGCCACTGTCATCGAGGAAGCGGTTGTAGACAAACAGCGATTCCAGATCGTCGTTCGGAGTGAGCAGCGCCGAGATACGCCAGGACATGTTGTCCTGATCATCGACATCGTCGCCGGTGATCACATCTTCCATATAGCCATCGCGGGTCTCGGTGCGCGCCGCCACCCGTACCGAGAACGAGTCGGTAATCGGCGTGTTGACCATGAACTCGGTGCTGAAGAGGCTGTAGTTGCCCGCGCCGAGCTGGGCGTACCCTTCGAACGTTTCGGAGGGCCGGTTCGGCTTGAACAGGATTGCGCCGCCGGTGGTGTTGCGGCCGAACAGGGTGCCCTGCGGCCCCTTCAGCACTTCCACCGACTGGAGGTCGAACAGCGACTGGTTGACGCCATAGGCCCGCACCACGGCGATGTCGCCGAAGTAGA
>JAVEVZ010000159.1:0-6999 GCA_034004805.1 Spongiibacteraceae bacterium
CCCAGTCCAAACAGCAGCCAGCGGATCACCGGATGGCGGTTTTGCAGCTGTTCGGGGTCGGGAAGCATGGCCGGAATGGTCTCGAGTTGTGCGTGATTTGGCAGTTTGAGGCCTCGACGCAGGCGGCCCGCAGCGCCACAGTATAACCACAAGAGCCGGATGACAGTCCCATTGAGGTACCTGCCCATGTCTGCGCTGCCCGCCACCGCCACCGCGGCCGACAGTCTGACCCTGCGCCTGCCGCCGCGGTTTGACTACACCAGCATCCATCAGTTGCGCCGCGCCTGCCGGGGCATGGGCAGGGATACCCGGCTCTGCATGGATATGCGCGATGTGCGCTGTATCGACAGCTCGGGCCTGGGCCTGCTGCTCAGTCTGCGGCGCATCTGCGGCCGCCTGGATCGCCCGGTGCAGCTGCGCCACTGCAGCGCGCATGTGCGGCAGATGCTGACCATGGCGCGGGTATGCCAGCATTTCGAGCTGATCTGACGCGCGCCGGCGCACCGGCCTGTGAGTTCTGACGACGGCGGCGCGGTTTCCCCCCGGTTGCTGTCGTCTCAGCCGGCTTTACATGGATACCTTGTAAGGCAGCCCCCCGCAGAAATCCCGTATGGTTTGCGCCACTTCTGGATCTCTGCGGACGAACCACCATGCCCAATACCCCGCTCCACGACGCGCCCCTGATGCCCCACCTGCTGATCGACGGGCTCAACCGCTACGACGACCGGCCCTGCCTGTTTATGGGCGACAGCGTTGCAACCTACGCCGAGGTGCGCGCCACCACCAGTCAGGTGGTCCAGGCCCTGCAGTCACTGGGGCTGGGCAAAGGCGCGCGGGTGGCGATCATTTCCGGCAACCGGCCCGAGGTGCTGTCGAATATTGCGGCGATCTCCCTCGCCGGCTGCGTCGGCACACCGCTGCATCCCATGGGTTCGCTGGCGGACCAGGCCTATGTGCTTGAGGACGCCGGCATCGAGGCGCTGATTTTCGACCCTACGCTGTTCGAGCAGCGCGCACAGGAGTTGCAGCAGCAGGTGCCGGGCGTCAGGCATCTGCTGGCCTTTGGCCCCTCGGCAGTGGGGGTGGACTACCTGGCGCTGGCGGCGGGCTTTGCCCCGGGGCCACTGGTGGCCCCGGACGTGCGCCCCGAGGACCTGTCGTCGCTGACCTACACCGGTGGTACCACCGGCCGCCCCAAGGGCGTGATGTCCAGCTACCGCGGCTCGGCCTACCTGACCATGATCCAGATGGCGGAGTGGGAGTTTCCGGAGACGCTGCGCATGCTGATCACCACGCCCCTGTCCCATGCGGCGGCGGCGTTTTTCGTGCCGGTGCTGCAGCGCGGCGGCGCCTTCTATGTGTTGCCTGGCTTCACGCCCGATCTGTTCTTCGACTGGGTGGAGCGCTACCGGATTACCGCCACCATGCTGGTGCCGGTGATGCTGTACACGCTGCTGGATTCGCCGCGCGCGACCAGTGCCGATATCTCCAGCCTGAGTACGATTTTCTACGGCGCCTCGCCGATCAGCCCGGCGCGCCTGCGCGAGGGCCTCGAGAAATGGGGGCCCATTTTCTACCAGTTCTTCGGCCAGTCGGAGGCGCCGATGGTGCTGGCCAATATGAGCAAGCGCGACCACGACATCGACAACCTCGAGCGCCTGAGTTCCTGTGGCCGACCGACGCCGTGGATGCACCTGGCGCTGCTGGACGACAACAACCAGCCGGTGGCGCCCGGTGAGCCGGGCGAGATCTGCGTGCGCGGGCCGTTGGTGATGAAGGGTTACAGCGGTTTGCCGGCGCAGACGGAAGAGGCCTTCGCGGGGGGCTGGATGCACACCGGCGATATCGGGCGGCTCGACAAGGAAGGCTTTCTGTACATCGTCGATCGCAAGAAGGACATGATCATCAGCGGCGGCTTCAATGTGTTTCCCCGCGAAGTCGAGGATGTGTTGTCAGGCCACGCCGCCGTCGCCCAGGTCGCTGTGGTGGGCGTGCCGGATGCGCGCTGGGGTGAAGCGGTCAAGGCGGTGGTGGTGCTCAAGGCGGGTTTCGAGCCCGGTGACGACCTGACGGCGGCCTTGATCGAGGCCGTCAAGCAGGCCAAGGGCTCGGTGCAGGCGCCCAAGTCGGTGGACTACGTGGATCGCATTCCACTGACGCCGGTGGGCAAGCCCGACAAGAAGGCGCTCAAGGCGCAGTACTGGCAGGGCAGCGAGCGCGGGGTGCAATAGTCGCGGCGGCCGCGTTAGCAGCGCCGGGTTGAACGCAAATGTCATCCCACAATGGCTGCTTATGTCATTGAGCACCGGCGCTGCGCTCCGTGATAATTGGGCGCAGCCAGCGTGGTGATAACCTAAAAAACTGGTAATAAATTCAATTGCTTATTAATTACCGCTGGCTGTTGCCGGGCCCCTGCGGCAGGCCCGGCGCGGGGGCCGTGGACACTGTCGGCTGAGCGAAAATGTTAATGCGGCGGCGCAATCAGGCGCATGTCGGTGTGAGGAGGACTACGCGATGGGCAAAGCTCCCGAGGCTCTCAGCCAGGCGTTCGAGCTGGGTTATACCTACACTCGATCCACCGGGCCGGTGGTCGGGCGGTTCCTGACGGCACTGCGCGATCGCCAGCTGGTGGGGGTGCGCGCCAGCGATGGCAGGGTACTGGTCCCGCCCGTGGAGTACGACCCGGTCAGCGCGGCGGCGCTGAATGAATTTGTCGAGGTCGGCGACACCGGCGTGGTGAAAACCTGGAGCTGGGTGCGCGAACCGCGGTCGCAGCATCCGCTGCAGAAACCCTTTGCCTGGGCGCTGATCCAGCTGGACGGCGCCGATTCCCCGCTGCTGCACTGTATCGATGCCCCCGGCCCGGAGGCCATGCGAAGCGGGATGCGGGTGCAGGTGCGCTGGGCCGATGATACCCGCGGCCATATCACCGACATCGCCTGCTTCGAGCCTGTAGAAGGGGCAGACGCCGTGCGCGACCCGGGCGACAAAGTCAGCGGCGAGCTGGTCACCGGGATGGACGCGCCAACGTACCTCCAGTACCACTTCACCGCGGGCGCCTCCAGCTCGCGGTTTCTGGCGCAGCTGAAAGAGGGGCGGCTGGTCGGCCAGCGCTGTCCCCGCTGCCGCAACGTGTATGTGCCGCCGCGGGGATCCTGCGCGGCCTGTGGGGTGGCGACCACCGACGAAGTGCCGCTGTCGGACAAGGCCACGGTGCAGTCGTTCACGATTGTGCATATTCCCATCCCCGGCAATCCCATCAAGCCGCCCTATGTGGTGGCCAACCTGGTGCCGGACGGCGCCAACCTGTCGTTTATTCACCTGCTCAGCGACTGCCGCAACGAAGATGTGCGCATCGGCATGCGCGTGCAGGCGGTGTGGAAGCCAAAGGAAGAGTGGACCTACGCGATGGAAAATATCCGCTATTTCCGCCCCATCGACGAACCCGATATGGCGGTGGAAGAAATAGGGAGGCTGCGCGATGCGTGAGGTAGCGATCGTTGCTTTTGCCCAGAGCGACTGCGTGCGCGACGCCGGGGCCGCCAATGAAGTCGAGCTGATCATGCCGGTGCTGCGCGACGCGCTGGACCAGGCGGGGCTCGCCAGTGTCCAGGACGTGGATTTCACCTGCTCCGGCAGTTGCGACTATCTGCAGGGCGCCGCCTTTGCGTTTGTCGCGGGTGTGGATGCGCTGGGCGCGGTGCCGCCCATTAAGGAATCCCATGTCGAGATGGATGCGGCCTGGGCGCTGTACGAGGCCTGGCTGAAAATCCAGATGGGCCACGCCGACAGCGCCTTGCTGTACGGCTTCGGCAAATCCTCGCCGGGCGAGTTGCCCACGGTGCTGGCCCTGCAGCTGGACCCCTACTACCTGGCCCCCCTGTGGCTGGACTCCATCAGCATGGCCGCACTGCAGGCGCGGGCGATGCTGGACGCCGGTCTGATTACCGAGCGCGAGATGGCGGAGGTGGTGGCGCGTTCGCGGCGCAACGCCATGAGCAATCCCCGCGCTCAGCTCAAGGGTGAATTCAGCGTCGACGCCCTGCTGGCCGAGCCCTGTTACCTGGATCCGCTGCGCCGGCACGACTGCGCGCCGATCTCCGACGGCGCCAGCGCCATGGTGATCTGTACCGTGGACAAGGCCAGGGCGTGGGGCAAGCCCTACGCGGTGATACGGGGGATTGATCACCGCATGGAAACCCACTACCTGGGCAACCGCGACCTGACGCGTTCGCCGTCGACCGAACAGGCGGCAAAGGCGGCCGGCGTGGATCGGGGGCCCATCGAGGTGGCGGAAATCTATGCGCCGTTCAGCCACCAGGAAATTCTGTTGAGCCGCGCGCTGGGGCTGGGCGCGGAAACCCGCATCAACCCCTCGGGCGGCGTGCTGGCCGGCAACCTGATGATGGCCTCGGGCCTGTCTCGCATCGGCGAAGTCGCGACGCGCATCATGCGCGGCGAGATCAGGCGCGGCCTGGCGCATGCGACCAGTGGCCCGTGTCTGCAGCAAAACCTGGTGACCGTACTGGAGGGCGCGTAATGGCACAGTTGGCAGCGGTGGTCGGCATTGGCCAGACCAAATACTGCACCAAACGCAAGGACGTTTCGATCGCCGGTCTGGTGCGCGAGGCAGCCCAGAATGCTCTCGACGACGCCGAGCTTGGCTGGAACGATATCGACGCGGTGATCCTCGGCAAGGCGCCGGATATGTTCGAGGGCGTGGTGATGCCCGAGCTGTATCTCACCGATGCGCTGGGCGGCAATGGCAGGCCGGTGCTGCGGGTGCACACCGCGGGTTCCGTGGGGGGGTCCACGGCGATCGTCGCCGCCTCTCATGTGCAGAGCGGTGTGTTCAAGCGCGTTCTGACGGTGTCCTTCGAGAAACAGTCAGAGTCCAACGCGATGTGGGCGCTGTCCAATCCGCAGCCGTTCTCTCCCCACCTCAATGCCGGCGCGGGCGGCTATTTCGCGCCCATCATCCGCGAATACATGCGCCGCTCCAAGGCGCCGTACAACGTCGGCATCAAGGTCGCCATGAAGGATCGCAAGCATGCCCTGCGCAATCCACTCGCGCATCTGCAGATCAAGGATATCTCCATGGCGATGGTGGAGGAGTCGCCGATGCTGTGGGAGCCGCTGCGTTTTCTGGAGAGTTGCCCGTCCTCCGACGGCGCCTGCGCAATGGTGATCACCAATGAACAGCTCGCCAGCCGCGCGCCCAGGCAACCGGCGTGGATACGCGGCACCGCGATGCGCTCCGAGCCCACCATGTTTGCGGGGCGCGAAGAGGTCAATCCGCTGGCGGGCCGCGCGTGCGCGAAGGATGTGTACGCCCAGGCGGGCATCACCAATCCGCGCCGGGATCTGGATTGTGCGGAGATCTATGTGCCGTTTTCCTGGTACGAGCCCATGTGGCTGGAGAACTTGGGCTTTGCCGAACAGAACCAGGGCTGGCGCCTGACCATGGACGGCGCCACGTCCCTGGACGAGGGCGGCGATATTCCCTGGAACTGCTCGGGGGGTGTGCTGTCGTCCAACCCCATCGGCGCCTCGGGCATGATCCGCTTCGCGGAGGCTGCGCGCCAGGTGCGCAACGATGCGGGCGCGCACCAGGTGGAAGGCGCGCGCATGGCCATGGGCCACGCCTATGGCGGCGGCGCGCAGTTCTATGCGATGTGGATAGTCAGTGCCGACAAAGGCTGAAGGATGTCGGCTGCAGTAACCCGCGCGGTTCGCGCAGGCTGCAGCTGACAGTTTCATGATAGATTGAACGACGAATTGTATGTCCTGCGTGCAGTCCTCCGAGGCAGTGGTGGCAGTAATGGCAGGCATGGCGGGATCAGACTGAGGCTCAACAATGAATAAGCATTTCAATATCGCCGACATGTTCGAGATGGTCGCGGACACGGTGCCCGAGCGTGTGGCGTTGGTCTGCGGCGAGCACCGCGACACCTATGCGACTCTGGAAAAGCGCGCCAATCAGCTGGCCCATTTTCTCGCCCGGCGCGGCGTCAAAGCCGGCGACCACGTCGGGCTCTACCTCTACAACTGCAATGAATACCTCGAGGGCATGCTGGCTTGCTTCAAGATTCGCGCAGTGCCGATCAACGTCAACTACCGCTACGTCAAAGACGAACTGCTGTATATCTTCAAGAACGCCGATATGGTGGCGTGCATACACAACCGCGAGTTCGTGCCGCATATCGACGAGATTCGCGGTGCAGTGCCGACGCTGAAAACCTTCGTCGCGGTCGACGATGACAGCGGCGAGGACCTCGGCAGGATTGCTGCCGTGGAGTACGAGGCGGCGCTCGAGGGCCAGAGCGACGCCCGGGATTTTGGCGAGCGCTCCGACGACGATCTGTTCATCCTCTATACCGGCGGCACCACCGGCATGCCCAAGGGCGTGATGTGGCCGCACAAACATGTGTTTTTCGCGGCCCTGGGCGGTGGCGGGTATTTTTCGCCCGACGGCGTGTGCAAAGTGCCCGAGGACATCAAGACGCGGATTTCACAGCAGCCCATCGTCGGCATGGCGCTGGCGCCGTTGATGCACGGCGCATGCTGGTGGTACGCCTGTATCCAGTTGCTGTCCGGCGGTTGCGTGGTGCTGAATCATCACCGCTCTCTGGACGGTGCGCAGGTCTGGGATATCGTTGAACGGGAGCGGGTCAATTCGGTGTCCATTGTCGGTGACGCGATGGCGATTCCGCTGCTGGAGGCGCTGGAGGCCAACCCGGGCCGCTGGGATCTGAGCGCCGTATTCAATATCGGTTCCGGCGGCGCGGTGTTTTCCGAGAGCAAGCAGGCCGCGTTCAAGCAGCATTTCCCCAATGTGTTTATCACCAACTCCTTCGGCTCCTCGGAAGGCGGGCAGATGGGCATGGACTCGGGGCAGCGCAAATCCGCTGAAGGGGGCCTGGGCAACGTGCTGAAATCGGATTTCATGGATGTGATCATCGAATACGAAACTCCCATGCGCCTCGCAAAGCCGGGCTA